>URNP01000001.1 GCA_900549225.1 uncultured Eubacteriales bacterium
GTTAAGCAACCCGTCCGGTGGACGAGTTGTAGCCAAAGCGAACGAGGCGGATTGCATTGCGCAAACGCCGAAGTCCAAACACGTGAGGAAAGGGGGAAGCTGCATTTAAGTACCCGACGTACACGTTTGTGCTCACAAAAAAAACAGCCTCTCGTTTTCCGAGAGGCTGTTTTTTCGGTTATGTGTGATTCAGTGCTGTTTGATTGTTATGTGTATGTTCATAAACTCTATCGACAAACGTCCCACCGTATCGTTTTCCGTGAGCGTAAACACGCCGAACGGAGCGGTTTGCGGATTGTCTTTCACTTTGTATCCGAGATAAATCGCTCTAAATTGCGTTCCGTCCGAAGCGGTGAGATTGCGGATAACGTACTGAGTGTCGAGAGTGAGGCGAAGCACCGTATCGCTCGGGATTGCTTCGAGCAAGTCTGCGGGCAGAGCCATATTGTCGCCGACGTATTTGACTGCGGCTTTGACTTTCTCGTTTGCGAGGTCAAGCCCGTCGATATTGAATCCGAGGCTGTGTTGAATCAGTCCGAGCGCGCCTTTGAGGTCGTATTCTGTGAGCTTTTGCGTGAAGCCCGGGAACATAGGCTCGACGTATTTATCCACGCTTCCTTTGACGTCAAACGTTTCGAGGGCAGAGGCGATATCGATTTTTATATTGGCTGATTCGAGTGTTTTCAGCAATTGCGGAATACTGCCGAACAGACCTTTTTTGGTTTGGATCTGCATATGCATCGTTCCGTCTTTTTTGAACTCGAAGTACGTGTTCTTGTCATCGATCGCCGCACCCTTGACGGCTTTTACGAGAAATTTATTCATACCCATAATATCGATGTTGTCGTAGTCAACGCCAAAACGGGTATCGTTTTCAAATTTTGAGTCGTCCTTTTCGTTGCATGCGCACAGCGCAAACACGCAAGAGAGAAGCATTGCCAAAACGATTGAAATTGCAAATATTCTAACGACGGATTTTTTCATAGTCCACACCTCCTCATCAATAGTTGACGGGGACGTATCCGTCCGTCTTGTCAAAATACGCTCTCGTGGTTGCGTAATATGTGTCCGCGTTATTCACCGCGTCTTTTGCGGCTTGAAGGTCAAATCCTTCAACGCCCGAGTATATTCTGTCGAGTTGGTCGCACTTTATCGCCTTGTAGTTTGCAAGCGCGTTTTTGTTTGCGATGCCGAGTTCTTCGAGCATTTTCTGCGTTTCTTGAGCGATTATGGCGTGTCCGAAGTTAGAGGGGTGCGTGAAGTCCTGATATATGAGCGATCTGCCAAGACTGTTTGCGGACAAATCGACTTTGCCGTTTTTGACGTCGGTGTTGGTCACGTCGTCAAACGCCTTGCAGATATCGAGGGTAAGCACCGTGCTATCGGGATGGTTTTGATTGTATTCGTCAAGCATTCCGTTGAGGAATCCGAGAAGGTGTCCCGCAAGTTCTCTTATTTTTGAAATTTTAGAAGTTTCCTTAAATTTATATCCCGTTTGCTCGAGCATTTCGATGCGTTGCTCGATTGCGGCGTATTCCCATTCTTTGAGGAGGGTAGTTCCCTCGTAGACGGGGTTGTACACTTTTTGGAATATGATTTTTGCCTTGGGGTTTAATTCACGAAGTTTTGCGACGATATCGACGATATTTTGATAAGTCGGAGGGAAGTTGAATTTCGGGTCTGCCGTTTCAATATTGTTGCCATCGTTGCGATCGCCGAAGAGAATGGTCTCACCGTCTTCGGACCACACGGAAGGGCGCACGTTTTCAAGCGTACCGCCGTCGTGCAGATAGTCGAAGAGCGATTTATCGTCCGCATATCTTTCTTTAAGTTCCTCTTTGAGTTCTTCGTCCGTTTCGCGATCGAAGCACGCCTGATACCAACTTTCGGGGCTACCGGGCGCGATATTTGCGAGTTTGTCCGCCATTTCCAGCATCAACGACGCAAGGCTGTATTGCAAAACGTTGTTGCCAAGCACCGAGATATGTATCACGTCCGCCTCGACGATATGCGTGCGGATGAGCGTTGCTTTCTCGTCTTTTCTCGATATGACTTCAAGCAAGCCTTCGCCCGATTTATCCGCCATATTTCCCGAGGTGAGATGCCCCGACATAGAGTGATTGTAATAGTTGAAATCGTTGGTTCTGCCGACGATGGCGTAATAGCCGTAGTTATCGCGCTCGCTCACGGGCGACGCACCTATCAACGCCTCCGCGATAGAGTCGCCAAGAAACACGATATTGAGTTTTTCTCCGTTGTCGTCGCAAGCCGCAAAAGTGAACGCGCATAGAGCCACGAGCACGACTATGACGAGAGAAGTCAAAAGTTTCTTCATAATTGCCCCCTTGTTTCAGTTGCACGGCATACCGTACACTTGTATAGTTTATATGAAATCGCGCCAAAAGTAAATAATCATTTGATTATTAATATACTGTTTACTATATATTTTTTTTCTTTATCCGCACTTTGCGATTTTCTCTTGTTTATATTTCGTCTCGTATGGTACAATATCTTTGAAAATCACAAAATTTTATATACAGGAGCAACTTATGAAAATCACAAACGATATAAAGTATATCGGCGTAAACGATCACGAGGTCGATTTGTTTGAAGGGCAGTACGTCGTTCCAAACGGAATGTCCTACAATTCCTACGTCGTTTTCGACGACAAAATAACCGTTTTCGACAGCGTCGACGCACATTTTTGCAAAGAGTGGCTTGCCAATCTGACCGAGGCACTCGAGGGCAAAACGCCCGATTATTTCGTAGTGCAGCATATGGAGCCCGACCACTCGGCAAACGTTGCGGCGTTTATGGCGGCGTATCCGAGCGCAACCGTTGTATCTTCTCAAAAGGCGTTTGCGATGATGCAAAACTATTTCGGCGATTCTTTCGAGCAAAGACGTATCGTCGTTGGCGACGGCAGCACGCTTAGTACGGGTAGACACGAGTTTTTATTCGTCACCGCGCCCATGGTTCACTGGCCCGAAGTCGTGATGACGTACGACAAGAGCGACAAAGTGCTTTTCTCTGCCGATGCGTTCGGAAAATTCGGCGCGCTCGACAAAGAGGACGACGACTGGGCTTGCGAGGCAAGAAGATATTATTTCGGCATAGTCGGCAAATACGGCGTACAAGTTCAAAACCTCTTCAAAAAAATCGCAAACCTTGAAATCAACACGATTTGTCCCCTTCACGGACCTGTGCTCGATCAAAATCTCGGCTACTATCTCAACCTCTACAACGTATGGTCAACCTATGCGGCGGAAACCGAGGGCGTGTTCGTTGCGTATGCGTCGGTGTACGGTCACACGAAGGCGGCGGCGCAACTGCTTGCCGAGAGCCTCGAGCAAAAGGGAGTAAAGGTCGCAATATCCGACCTTGCAAGAAGCGATTGGGCGGAGTGCGTTGGAGACGCTTTCCGTTATTCCAAACTCGTGCTTGCCGCACCCACTTACAACGGCGACGTTTTCCCTGCGATGAAAGAGTTTATCCTTCATCTCACCGAGCGTAATTTCCAAAACAGAAAAGTCGCTTTCATCGAAAACGGCTCGTGGGCACCTTTCGCAACCAAGGCGATGAAGTCCTTGCTCGAGGGTAGCAAAAATTTGCAGTTCGTTGAACCCGAAATCAAAATCCTTTCCGCAATGACCGCCGAAAACGAAGCGCAAATTCAAACTCTTGCCACCGAACTTACAAATCAAAACTGATCGCCCGCTTGCACCCGTTCCCGTTTTTAAGAACGGATTCGGAGTCGCAAAACGACGAGCGTAGCGAGCGCGGCGTTAGCAAAAAACAAAAGGCACGAAAAACACATAAAAAAACACGCAAAAATCGGCTTATTTTTGCAAAAAACAGAATCGTTTTTTGATATAAATAGCCGATTTTTGATATAAATTTTGCGCACAGTTATGCAAAATCACCTATAAATTTCGCATGTAAATTTAGTATGTTTTCACACGAAAAACGGGTATACGCTCACCGCGATTCCGAGCAAAAGAGTGTATATCACAAAGCCCGTCATCGAGTGTTTTTCAATGAGTTTGAGGAAAAATTTTATTGCAACGAGTCCCGATAAAAATGCCGAAATCATCCCCGCGACAACCGCCGCAGGAGCGATTGAAAGGGTTGCTTTTCCCGTGAACAAATCAAGACTTTCGTACAGCGCAGAACCCAAAATTATGGGTATGGACAGCAAAAACGAAAACGTGGTCGCAGCCTTTTTTTCAACGCCTTGAAGGGTGAGAGCGGAGATGGTTGCGCCGCTTCTCGACACACCCGGCAAAACCGCTATACCTTGCAAAACGCCTGTTAATATGCTCGTTTTGGGCGCAAGAAGTGCCGATTTGGTTGAATTGAAGTTTTCACCCGCATACAAAAGCACGGCAGTCAGCACGAATCCGCACCCCAACAATTTGCCGTCGAGTAGGTCGGGGAAGAGCAGTTTGAACGCAAACGCAAACGCCACCGTCGGCACGCACGCAAGCACCAAATATCCGTCAATTTTGCTCGCTGTCAATCCCCCGAAAACCTTTTGATATTCGTATGTCTCGTTTGCTGCTTTCAAACCCGAAATCGTCTGTCCGCTCGGCTTATTTTGTTTGGTTGACACGGTTTTCCGCTTTGTCAGTCTTTTTGTCAAATCTCCAAACGGCTGAATTATAAGCGGAATCCAAGTTTTGCGCAGTGCGATAAGCACCGCCAAAAGCGTTCCGACGTGCAGCATTACGTTGAAGAACAGGTTTTCTTGCCCGATTCCGAGTTTTTCGATAAGCAGCAAATGTCCCGATGACGAAATCGGTAAAAATTCGCTCAATCCTTGTATAATTCCCAGCACCAACGCCTCCCAAATTTCCATTTTTCCACCTCATTTTTGCATTTTTATGCCTATTTTTATCGTTTTTCAGTCAATTTTCCTTTGTTTTTCGTTGATTTTTTCGTTTTTAAGCGATTTTTATCGATTTCGTCCGAATTGCGCTACCGTTGTCGATTTTTGTTATAGACTTTGTTTTTCAACTGTCAATTTTATCTTTTCTCACCCTCAAACCGCTTGCTTTTTCGTCGATTTTATCTTTGCTCTCCCTCAAACCGCTTGCTTTTTGTCCATTTTATCTTTTCTCACTCTCAAACCACTTGCTTTTTTGTCAATCTTATCGATTGATTGCAGCATTTTTTTGATGGTTGTTATTTTTCATTTTTCTTTGTTTTGAGTTGAATTTGCTTTGTTTTTCGTTTTCTCTTTACACGTTTTGTATTTTCGTTTATACTAAACTATTGTATTAAGTTATATCGCACGTAAGAACGTGCGTGAGGAGAAATATGAAACTCGGTGTCGTAGGTTTGCCAAACGTAGGCAAGAGCACGCTTTTCAACGCAATAACCAAGGCAGGCGCGCAAGCGGCAAATTATCCGTTCTGCACGATTGAACCCAACGTGGGTGTGGTTGCCGTCCCCGACGAGCGACTTGAGAAACTCGCCGCTCTTTACGACAGCAAAAAAATCACGCCGACCTCTCTTGAATTTGTGGATATCGCAGGTCTTGTCAAAGGCGCGAGCAAAGGCGAGGGTCTCGGCAACAAATTTCTTTCTCACATAAGGGAAGTCGACGCAATCGTTCACGTCGTGCGTTGCTTTGACGATGCGAATATCACACACGTTGACGGCTCAATCAATCCCCAAAGAGATATCGAAACCATCAATTTTGAACTTATTTTTGCCGATATGGAAACGCTCGAGCGCCGTATGGCAACCGCACAAGTTAAAGTGAAAGCGGACAAAAAGTATCAAGAGGACGTCGATCGCCTCGTCGTGATGCAAAAATGGCTCGAAAGCGGCAAACCTCTTCGCAATCTCGATATGGACGAGGATTTCAAACGCTTTGTTGACGAACAGTTCTTGCTCACCTCAAAACCCGTTATCTACGTGGCAAACACCGACGAATCGGGCATAAACGGCAATGCGTACACAGAGGAAGTCGAGCGTATCGCAAAAGAGGAAAACACTGAAGCAATCGTGCTTTGCGCCAAACTCGAAGAAGATTTGAGCGAACTCTCCGACGACGATCGCGCAATGTTTATGGAAGATTACGGACTCAAAGAAAGCGGACTTGACCGTCTGGTCAAAGCCTCCTACAAACTTTTGGGACTCATCTCTTATCTCACCGCCGGTGAAAAAGAAACTCGCGCTTGGACCATCGTCAAAGGCACAAAAGCCCCCCAAGCCGCCGGAAAAATCCACAGCGACTTCGAGCGCGGATTCATTCGCGCCGAGATCGTCGATTATCAAACTCTTCTCGAATGCGGCTCTTTCAACGCCGCCAAAGAGCGTGGCAAAGTGCGCAGTGAGGGAAAGGATTACGTGATGCAGGATAATGACGTTGTCCTGTTCCGCATCAACGTTTAAGCGCACTATTGAGCGAATAACTGCGTCAGATACGATTTTTTCGCAAGTCACGTACGCATAAGTATGCGCGTTGTTCAAAAATCGCATCTTCCTTGTTCTTCATCTCAATATCGCGCTTAAATTAAGTGTGCTATTTGGCGTGATACTGCGTTAGATATCATCGTTCATTCAGTCACGTACCGTTTAGTACGTTAGGCTGACCGCCCGATAATATCTTCCTTGTCTGACGCTCAAATATCACACTTAAAATATCTTAAAATATAAGAAAAAAAGCAATTATGCGCACTTTGTGCGCAAGCGAATAAATAAAAACTTACATATAACAACAACTCCAAAGGAGTCATTATGTTTGAAAAAGAAATAACGAATGCGCTTGCGGTTGAAGGTCTTTCGCCGCAAGACGTGGAATCTGCTCTCGAAACGCCAAAAGAAGCAAAAATGGGCGATATCTGCTTGCCGTGCTTCAAGTTTGCTCGTACGATGCGCCTTGCACCGCCCGTGATTGCAAACAAACTTTTGCCGTACGTTCAATCCCTCGATTTCGTCGAAAAAGTCGAAGTCGTCGGAGGTTATCTCAATATCTTCTTTGACAGAAACACGCTTGCAAAAAAGGCAATCGAAATTGCAAACGACCAAAACGTCGGCGCAAGCAAAGAGGGAGAAGGCAAGACGATTTGCATTGACTATAGTTCGGTCAATATCGCAAAACCCTTCCATATCGGACACCTTTCTACGACCGTCATCGGCGGTGCGCTCTATCGTATATTCGAGCATCTCGGATACAACGTCGTCGGCATAAATCACCTCGGCGATTGGGGCACTCAATTCGGAAAACTCATCGTTGCGACGAAGAAGTGGTCGTCTCTCGAAGACGTTGCAAACAACGACGAATATTACCTCAACAAACTGTACGTTCGCTATCACAAAGAGGCGGAAGAGCATCCCGAAATGGATGACGAAGCGCGTGCTTGGTTCAAGCGTATTGAGGACGGCGACAAAGAAGCAATCGCATACTTTGACGTGTTCAAAGCGGTCACGATGAAAGCGGTCGGCAAGATTTACGACAGACTCAGAATCAAGTTTGACAGTTATGCAGGCGAGAGTTTCTACAACGACAAAATGGAAGCGTGCCTTGACATACTTCGTGAGAAAAAGTTGCTTGTGGAAAGCGACGGCGCACAGGTTGTCAATCTCGACGAATACGGCATGCCGCCTTGTCTTTTGGTCAAAGCGGACGGCGCGACTTTGTACGCCACTCGCGACATTGCCGCGGCGTATTATCGCAAGAAAACCTACGACTTCTACAAATGCCTCTACGTCGTTGCATATCAGCAGAATCTGCACTTTAAGCAACTGTTTCAGGTGCTTAAACTTATGGATTTTGCAGGTGCGGACGATATGGAACATATTGCTTTCGGTATGGTTTCAATGGAAGACGGCTCTATGTCCACGAGAAACGGCAGGGTAATTTGGCTGCAAGAAGTGCTCGATAAAGCCGTTGAAAAAGCAAAAAATATCATCGAGGAAAAGAACCCCGATACCAAAGATAAAGACGCTATCGCAGAAAGCGTCGGCGTTGGCGCAGTGGTGTTCTCTGCGCTTTGGAACAACCGTATCAAAGATATAGTTTTCTCCTACGACAAAGTCCTCAACTTCGACGGAGAAACTTCTCCTTACGTTCAATACACGTACGCTCGTTGCGCAAGCGCTCTTCGCAAGGGCGGTGACGTCGATTTGTCAAACGTCGACCTTTCTTCAATCACTTCCGACGAAGGTTACGACGTCATCAAATCCGTCCTCACCTTCGGAGATTCCGTGCGTCTTGCCGCAAAACTCCGCGAGCCTTGCTACGTCACACGTCACGTTGTCGATCTAGCCGAAAAATTCAATCGTTTCTATATCGATCATCGTATTCTCGTCGACGATCTTCCCACTCGCAACGCACGTCTTGCACTCACCAAAGCGGTGGGCAACGTGATACGGTGTGGGTTGGGGTTGCTTGGCATTTCCACCCCCGAAGAGATGTAAGTCGCTATTGAGCGAATAACTGTGTCAGAGCCTTGCACTCAAACAGTCATGTACAACAAGTACACTCCTGTCTGCGTGCAAGGCTCTTCCTTGTTCTTCATCTCAATAGCGACTTACATGCGGCTGAGTGTGCCAAACGGCGAATAGCATTGTCAAAACCTCTTGTTCATCAACTCATTTACGCTTAGTAAATTAGGGTTGCTGGACAAGGGGCTTTTTCGCGCTCTTCATCCGTTTGGCGCACTCACATTATATTCAGAAAGATAGTGCAAAAAGTGATATTGCACCTATAGTGCAGTTACGGAATATCCCTAATTTCTCCGCTCGCGCCATAGGCGTAAATTTAGTATTTATCCGCTTGCGTGCGTAGCATGTTTCACCAAGCGAGCGATATAGCGAAACTGTGGCGTGAGTTTTTATCTCTGCTCGAACTGATAGCGTATATCGGTCGCGCGGTAGCAGAGCAAAAATCAAGCGAGGCTATCGGCAATCGCCAAAAGGTGTTATGTTTGTGAATTTAATAAAAGTCTTTCGATTTTGGCGGTTGTCGCTGCCTCTGCGATGATTTTTGCTCTTTCGCTTGACACTCTCTTTTGTTTTATTTATAATGGTTTAGCATTTATATATTTATATATAGTAGATAGCAGAAAATAAAAGTCCTAACAGACGGAGGAATATCATTATGAAACAAACCTACCAACCCAAGAAAAGACAAAGAAGCAAAGTCCACGGTTTCCGTGAAAGAATGTCCACCAAGAGCGGCAGAAACGTTCTCAAAAGACGTCGCAACAGAGGCAGAAAGAAACTCAGCGCATAAGGTGTAATCCCAAATGCAAAAGCAATTCAGACTCAAAAAGAGAGCGGCGTTTGCCTACGTTTATCGCAAAGGCGAAAAAGCCTCTGCAAGAGACTTGTTGCTTTTGAGTGCTAAATCCAAAGAAGGATTGAAAATCGGATTGTCCGTGTCCAAAAAGGTGGGAAACGCCGTGACTCGCAACCACGTCAAGAGGTTGCTGCGCGAGGCGATAAAGCCGATTATGGCCAGAATCGACGACGGGTATATGTACGTTATCGTGGCGTATCCGTCCATTGCGGAGAAAGATTTTTTCTCGGTGCAAAAGTCGGTCGAACAAGCGTTTGTGCGAGCGGAGAAACTCAAATGATAAAAAGATTTTGTCTGTTTCTCCTTCTTCTATACAAGCGGACGCTTTCTCCGATAACGGGCAATCGATGCGCGTATACTCCGACGTGTTCGATGTATTCATACGACGCCATAAGCAAATACGGTGCGCTCATCGGGATTCTTTTAACTATTGAAAGATTGCTCAGATGCACTCCTTTTGCAAAGGGCGGATTCGATCCCGTCAGAGAGAACTATCGAGGAAAAACTAAATGGTTAATATGAGTTATCCGCGCAGACGGAAATTGCAGATTTATCTCATCGCGGCGATGCTCGCGATTTTGTGCTGCATTCTGGTTGCGTGCAACAGCGACAACTCCTATAGCGTTGCGGGCGAAACCGTCAGCGAACCCACTCACTTTATGGCAAAGTTTATGATTATCATAAACAACGCTTTGGGTGGCGGGATTGCAAGTTTCGGTTGGACGGTCGTTTTGTTTACGGTCGTTTTGCGACTCATCCTTTCTCCGCTCGACATTTGGCAGAAGGTCATTGCGAGAAAGAACAACAAAGCGATGGAACGTATGAAACCGCAACTCGAAGTCTTGCAGGCAAGATACGCCGACGATAAGCAGAGATTGCAACAAGAGCAAATGGCTCTTTACAAAAAAGAGAAATACTCCACGATGGGTATGTGTTTGCCCACGATCGTGACTTTCGTCGTGTTCTTCGTCGTCTTTGCAGGTTTCAGACAGATGGTCGGATATCAGTTTGCAAAGGATTATAAGGAGTGCGTCAAAGCGTATAACGCCTCTATTTCCGAGCAAATCGAGCAAAATAAGGACAAAGCGTTCATCATCGACAACGGCGACGGTAAGTGGGATATCGACGATATCGCAAAAACGCAGGAAGGCGCAGACTTCTACAAGGGAGCAAAAGAAAACGCACAACAAAAAGTCTACGAGGTTTATTATTCCGAGGATCAAAAGACCATAAGAAGCTTCCTCTGGATCAAAAATATTTTCGTTTCGGACAACTGGGCGCAAGCAGTTCCCGACTTTGCAACGGTTACGGGACAAAAGGGTATGGCCACCTCAAAACTCACCGGCATTACCATTGACGAGTACAACGACGTCATGGCAAAAGTGCTCGGCACGGGCGGCTATGGCAAAAACGGAAAGTGGAACGGATTGCTCATCCTTCCCGTATTGTCCATCGCCCTCAGTTTTCTTTCCACAAAATTGCTTTCCGGTTCGCAAGCTCAGCCTCCCGCGCCCGCACAGGACGCTCAGGGCGAGGGCGCAGAGAAAGCCAAGGCGCAACAACAATCTATGAAGATGATGCAGTACGTTATGCCCGTTATGATGGGTGTGTTCGCGCTGTTCTATTCGGGTGCGTTTGCGCTTTATATGTTCACAAGTTCGTTATGCGCAATTCTGTTCCAACTCACCTTCAATCTTATCGCTAAACTCGTCGATAAGAGCAGAGAAGGCACGAACGGCGTTGCAAAAAGATAGGAGTTAAAATGGAAAAATCAATAGAAACACAGGCTTCGTCGGTGGATCTCGCAGTCGAGAAAGCACTGGTGGAACTCGGTGTATCAAAGGACAAGGTTGACGTTGAGGTCATCTCGAAGGGCGGACTCTTCTCAAAGGCGAAAGTCAGAGTCACCGTCAAAGATTCAATCGCCGATAAAATGGCGGAATTCTTCAACGGTACGCTCTCTCGTATGGGACTTTCATCTCGTGCGAGCGTAGAGGACAAAAACGGCACGCTTTATATTACGATAACCGGCGACGACAGCGGCGTTGCGATCGGTTACAGAGGAGAGGCTCTCGACGCATTCCAGTATCTTGCGCTCACCTTCCTCAATGAGCAGAAGTGCGATTTCAAAAAAGTCGTAGTAGATTGCGAAAACTACCGCGAAAAACGCAGAGAAACGCTCTCCGCACTCGCTCTTAAACTCGCTCAAAAGGCACTCCGCCTTCAAAGAAAGATCGCACTCGAACCGATGAATCCGTTTGAAAGACGTATCATTCACAGTGCGCTTGCAGACAGCGATATCGCAGATACCGAGAGCGAAGGCGAAGAACCCAATCGTTATATCGTCATCATCCCCAAGGGAGTCGAACTCAAAGATCAACGCCCCCTCAAAAACGGAGAAAGAGAACAAAGACGTGACGGTAAGAAAGACCGTAAGGATTCAAGAAAAGGCGACCGCAGAGATTCAAGAAACAGAAAAGATCGCGAGCGTAAACCAAGAGAGGAAGAACCCGAAGCGCCGGACGGAAGAGTGTATCGCGGATATTTCACCGAGCAAGACGACTTCGTCAAGCCCGTGGCGCAATCCGGACCTCCGAAATTCAAGAGTTTCGGCGGCAAAAAGAAATTCTGATTTTTATTCCGAAAGGAAGAATATATGAGTACGATAGCGGCAATTTCATCACCGATAGGTGCAGGTGGTATCGGCATAGTGCGCGTGTCCGGAAAGGACGCGCTTGGCATCGCCGATGCCATTTTCTCTTTTTCGCACAAAAAAGCGGATACGTCGCACCAAACGAGCGAAAACAGGGCTGACGAGGCAAGACAAAAAGGCCTTCGTCAGGTTTGGATCCCGTTTTATATGAATTTCGGCACGTTCGACGCAGGTGAATTTTGCGACAAGGGCTACGCCGTTTATTTCCCCGAAGGTCGCTCGTATACCGGCGAGGATACCGTTGAGTTTTACCTCCACGGAGGAGTGCGCATAATGCAGGGCGCGCTTGACGCACTCTTGAAACACGGCGCGGTTATGGCAAAAAACGGAGAGTTTACAAAACGCGCGTTTTTGAGCGGAAGACTCTCTCTTGCCGACGCCGAAGGCGTCATCGATATGATAAACGCAGAAAGCGTCGCTGGCGTGAAGGCGGCTTATAGACTTATGCAGGGCAACGTGTCCAAGTGTATCGACGCTATTCTCGAAAAACTCGGGGTGCTCATCGCTACGCTTGAAGCAACCCTCGATTATCCCGACGAGATGGAGGACGAGGCTTTGCCGTCACTGAGCGATTCGATTGAAGAAATCCTCGACGACGTTAACAAACTCATCGCCACGGCAAAGAGCGGTCGCATCGCAAAACACGGAATTAACGTTGCGCTTGCGGGTAATACCAATGCGGGCAAATCCTCTCTTATGAACGCACTTTTGAAAGAAGATAGGGCAATCGTCACGGACGTTGCGGGTACGACGAGAGATACCGTGGAAGACAGTTTCGAATGCGACGGAGTCAAAATCAATCTCGTCGATACGGCAGGTATACGAGAGAGCGACGACATCGTCGAGGCAAAGGGTATCGAGCGTGCAAAGCGCGCTTTCGAGGGAGCAGACGTGATTTTGCACGTCATAGATACGACCGCTCCCGACGACAAAGAATGGAATTTCGACGGCAAGACCGTGTTTGAAGTTTACAACAAATGCGACGTTTCGCACTTTGACAAAAAGTGTGGAGAGAACGAATTTGAAATCAGCGCAAAGACGGGCGAGGGTGTGGAAAAACTCGCGCACGCCATTGCGGCATTATATAAACAAAGCAAGATAGGCGACGGTGAGATAATTACGTCCGAAAGGCACGTATCGGCACTTTACGAAGCCAAAACGGCGCTTGATAGTGCGATTGCGTCGCTTGACGACACGATCGATTGCACTCTTATCGACTTGAGAAGGGCGTACGACGCACTCGGTGAAATTACGGGTAAAACCGCCACGCAAGACGTCGTCAACAGCATTTTCTCAAGGTTCTGCGTCGGCAAATGATTGTGAGATGAGACAACGTAATCTTGCGATGCGCAATGAAACGATTGTGCAAAAGCAAGCGCGGCGGAATACGCGCACGCATACGCCGGCATTTGCGGTTGGTGCTCGATGAGCAATCGTAAGGAATAATCAACCGATAATAGATAATTATCGGCAAAGAGAGAAGAAGTTATTATGGAAAAATTCGATGTCGTCGTTATCGGCGGAGGGCACGCGGGCGTGGAAGCCGCTCTTGCGTGTGCAAGACTCAATAAAAAAACTTTGATGCTGTGTCTCGATTACGGCACGGTTTCTTTGATGCCTTGCAACCCCGCAATCGGCGGTACGGCAAAGGGGCATCTCGTCAAAGAGGTGGACGCGCTTGGCGGACAAATGGGGCTATCGGCAGACAAAGCGCTTCTTCAAATAAAGACGCTCAACTCTGCAAAAGGGCCGGCGGTGTTCTCGTTGCGAGGACAAGAGGACAAGGCGCAGTATCACCAAATTATGCTCGATATCGTCAGGCATGCGCCCAATCTCACCGTTTCCGACAAAGAGGCGAGCGAGGTCGTGGCAGAGGACGGTAAGGTTAAAGCCGTGATTACGACCGACGGAGAAAAATTTGAGTGCAAGTGCGTCGTGTTGGCAACGGGCGTGTACCTCAACGGCGCGATTATAATCGGCGACTACGTCAAGAAGAGCGGTCCGAGCGGATTCAGAGGGGCAAACCGACTGACAGATAGTCTCGTTAAACTCGGAGTGCCCATGCGCAGATTCAAAACGGGAACGCCCGCAAGAATCTACCGTGACAGCATAGATTTTTCCAAAATGGAAATTCAAAAAGGCGACGACAGCGACAGATTCTCGTTTATGTCGCCGCACTCGACGTTTGAAGAAGAGCCGTGCTATCTCACTTATACCAATGCGCAAACGCACAAAATCATTCTCGACAATATCGACAGAAGTCCGCTTTATAACGGTACGATTTTGTCCGTAGGTCCGCGCTATTGTCCGTCAATCGAAACCAAGGTTATGCGATTCAAGGACAAAGAACGCCATCAGATATTCGTCGAACCCGAGGGCGCGAACAGCGAGGAAATGTATATACAAGGTATGTCTACGTCCTTGCCGCACGACGTGCAGGAGCAAATGTATCGCACATTGCCCGGTCTTGAAAATTGCAGATTTGCAAAATACGGATATGCAATCGAATACGATTGTCTCGATCCTCTCGGCATGTATCCATCGCTTGAAAACAAGGCGGTGGAAGGACTGTTCTCGGCAGGACAGATGAACGGCAGCAGCGGATACGAAGAGGCAGCGGCGCAAGGACTTATCGCGGGCATTAACGCTGCGCGCAAGGTTGACGGAAAAGAGCCGTTGATTCTCGGTCGCGACGAGGCGTATATCGGCGTGCTTATCGACGATCTCGTGACCAAGGGCACAAACGAGCCTTATCGTATGATGACCGCTCGCGCGGAGCATCGCATAATGTTGCGCCAAGACAATGCGGATATGCGTCTTACGCCTATCGGTAGAGAAATCGGACTTGTGGACGACGCACGCTACGAAAGGTATCTCGAGAAAAAAGCGATGATCGAAAGAGTGCTCTCTGTATCGCAAAAGACGATGCCGAGAGATAAGGTCGAAGAATTGTTTGTGCGTATCGGTGAAGAAATACCGCAAAAAACGCCGACGTTCGGAGAAATTTGCAGACGACCTGCCGTAACTTATAAAGACGTAAGAGATTTCATCGATTTCGATTGTGACGACGAGGCTCTTTCTGCGGCAGTGATTGAACTGAAATACGAGGGATATCTCAAAAAAGAACAAACCGCCGTCAACGAACAAAAACGCCTTGAAAACAAACTTATTCCCAAAGACTTCGATTATGAGTCTATAAAAGCACTGCGTATAGAGGCAAGACAGAAACTATCGGAAATTCGCCCTCTGAATCTCGGACAGGCATCGAGAATATCGGGCGTGTCGCCTGCCGACATAGCGGTTCTTATCGTCGCGTTGAGATAACGCATATCGTTTTGAATTTTGCTCGACTTGCATTTTGCAATCGAGCATTTTTCTTTTTTGTTGAAGTATTTTGCGGAAAAACAAAGTTTGCCCGATTAGAATATCGAAATTTTAATATTGTTTTAATGATTTACTGCCAAAAGCCATAGCCTGATTGCAAATACCCGTTTAGAATGCCGATTTTTGAAAAACAGGCATTCTAAATCTTGTCAAATGGCGTTTTTGTAGAGTCGTTTTGCACCCTGTTTTTGCAAAAACATTACAAATCTTGCAAAAATTGTTTGTTTTGATTTTGGTTTTTGTAAAGAAAAATTCAAAAAAATTAAAAAAAATCAAAAAAATTTACAAAAACCCCTTGACGAACCGTTTTTTCGGTGCTAATATGTCAAATGTAATCAGGAAACAAAAATCTTGATTCTAAACAGCTCATAATTTTCCCCCTTATCATAGCAAGCGGCTTTGGGTATGTACCTAAGGTCGTTTGCGCTTTTATGGCGTTATTGAGCGACTGACTTTGTCAACATCATATTTTTTGCAACTCACGTACGCAAAGTACGTTAGGGTTGTAAAAAATATGGTGTTTTCGCGCCATTCATCTCAATAACGCCATAAAAGTAAACAATTAAAAAGTAACAAATAACGGTGTCAACACCCCTCGGATATCAATTCACGTACGCAAAGTACGTTAGGATTGCTATCCGAGGGGTGTTTCCTTGTTCTTCATCTCACTGATGCTATAAAAGAAAAAATAAAGAATGACTTACAGGCAAATACGCTCCTGTTTGTTTGCAAGGCTCTTCCTTGTTCTTTATCCATTTTACGTCATAAAAGAAGAGCACTAAAATAATGACGTTACGCTGTTTTGCAACTCACGTACGCAAAGTACGTTAGGGTTGCAAAAAATATTGTGTTTTCGCGTTATTCATTTCAAGTAGTTCATTAAAGAAAAAATCAGAAATAGAAAATAGGAAGAGGTCATAGTCTCTTTTTTCGTCCGTTATTCATTGTTCACGCTACTTGTGCGTCAGTTCCCGTCGGCGAATATTTGTTTTATGCCGTCAAAAAGGGCGTGCGGAGAGGAGGAGAAACACTCGTAGGTTATGCGGATATACGGTTCTGTCCCACTCGGACGTACGATGAGTCTGCCTGATTTGGCGTAGGTTGCGTTTGCCCTGGCAATCTTTTCCTGAAACGCGTCGCTTGCAAGAGTTTCTTGCGGATTTTCCGCTTTGACATTGATCTCGAGCATTGGGTAAGGCGTGAATTTGGGCAAACTTCCGACGGTGCGTTTGACTTCGAGAAGACTAAGGGCAGTGATCAGTCCGTCGCCCGTGCTTGCCTTGTCGAGCATTATTATGTGTCCGCTTTTTTCTCCGCCAAGCACGCAACCGTGTGCCGAGAGTGCGTCGAGAACGTTTTTATCGCCTACGTCCGCTCTGACGAGTGCAACGTTTTGATAGGCAAGTTCTCGCTGAAGTTTCGTGTTTGACAGAATCGTGCCTACGATAAAGCGTTTTTTGAGTTTTCCTTGCAAGCGATAGAGTGTGGAGAGAGCAAGAAGCATGGCGTCGCCGTCGTATACTTTTCCGCCGACGACAGCAATCACCCTGTCGCCGTCGCCGTCGAACGCAAAACCGATTTCGTCTTTGTTTACGCGCTTGGCAAATTCTTCGATATGTGTAGAGCCGCAATCAACGTTGATTTTTTCTCCGTCACGGACGTTGTGTTCTGCGCATACGACTGCGCCGAGCGACAAGAAAACGGCAGGCGCAAGCGTGGCAAAGCAACCGTAGGCACAGTCGAGCCTAACCTTGACTCCGTCAAAGCGGGGGAACATACTTTTGACGTGTTTTGCATACAAAAACTCCGCTCCGTCAACTATGCGTATGCGGTGATTTTGTGCAGAAAGCGTTATGTGCAATTCACTCAATTGTTCGTCTTCGGTGAGCGCGTCGGCGCATACGTCGATAAGAGATACGGGCGGGGAAGCAGGGTTGTCTTTCAATTCACACAGTTTTTTATCGAGCGCAAGTTCTTCTTCTCGTGAAAGTTTCTTGCCGTTTTTGCCGAAAACTTTGAGTCCGTTGAACTCGGGCGGATTGTGTGACGCGGTGATCATCACGGCGTAATCCGCTTTTTGCGTTTTTGCGGTGTAGGCGAGCGCAGGGGTGGGCAGAACGCCCGCAAGCCATATTTGCGCAGAGCCTTCGAGCAGTCCTTGACACAGTTGTTTTTCAATGTCTTTGGAGTGCGTACGAGGGTCGCGCGCAACGATAACTTTTGCGTTTTTTTGCGAAAGCGCCTTTCCCAAAAGGAAAGGAATTCGATTGCTTAAAAGATAATCGGCAGTCTGTCTTATGCCGTCCGTACCAAAGTGTTGCATAGTATTCAGTATATGAAAAAGACGGCGAAGCGGATAAGAATAAAAAGTCAAAATATCGGTTTTTTTGACTAAAAAACGAGATAAAAATTATATTGAATTTTTGGCGATAAACTATGAAAATCGGGCGTTCTTGAAACGCCCGACAGGATTCTGTTGTAAATAAAATAGGAGAGATTAAGTCAAAGATTTTATGATATCGTCCGCGGCGATTGCGCCGTCCGCACAAGCCGTCACGACTTGTCTGAGGGTCTTGTCTCTCACGTCGCCGACTGCGTATACGCCGTCGATATTGGTGCGCATAACCTCGTTTGTTTTTATATAACCCGACGGTGTTTTTTTGAGATTTTCAAACAAATCGGAGTTTGGAGTATGCCCTATCGCAACGAACACGCCGTCAACCGAAAGAGATGTTAAAACACTGTTTTTGACGTTTTTAAGTGTCAGTTGTGTGATTTTGTCTTCTCCGCTCAAACCTTGAACGACGCTGTCCCAGACGATTGAAACCGTGCTTTTTTCAAGTCTGTCGCAAAGTATTTTGTCTGCGCGAAGCGCGTCGCGCCTATGCACGAGATACACCTTGCTTGCCAACTTTTCGAGGTAGAGCGCGTCTTCTGCCGCCGTATTGCCACCGCCGACGACTGCAACCGTTTTGCCTTTGAAAAACGCTCCGTCGCAGGTCGCACAATAACTGACGCCTTTGCCGACGAATTTATCCTCGTTTTCTACGCCGAGTTTTCTTGCGCTCGCACCGCTTGCGATAATCACGGTTTTACCCTCGATTTCTCTTCCGCTCGCAAGAGATATTTTTTTGACTTTTCCGTCTAAAGACAATGCGGCGATTTTGTCAAACAGGAAATCCGCGCCGAAACTCGTGCATTGATTCATCATAGCGTAGCAGAGATCAAAGCCGCTCGTTGACAATATGCCCGGATAGTTTTGAATATCCGCGGCGGTCTGCGCTTGTCCGCCTACGCTTTGGCTTTCGATTATAGCGGTTTTCAAGCCGCCTCTTTGCGCGTATATTCCTGCGCTCAACCCTGCAGGACCTGCGCCGATAACGATTGAATCGTACATAATATCACCTCACGGAAAATTATATATGGGGAGTCGGAAATCGTCAATACGTAGTTTGTTTTTCGTGCGATATAGCGGTTTTTGTTTGCGCGCGTGTACAAACGCGCAAAAATTACTTTACAAATAATCTATTGGCTTATATAATTATTTAACATAATGAGGTAACTTATGCAAAACATCGACATTTCTCAAATTTTGAAAAACGGCTCGGCGTACCAAGGACAACACGTGACTGTTGCAGGTTGGGTGCGCACGGCTCGCGATAGCAAAACCATGGCGTTTTTGGCTCTCAACGACGGCACGTCGCTCAAGCATTTGCAAATCGTCATTGACAAATCCAAATTCGATCAGGATTCTCTTGCAACCGTTATGAAAAACGGTGCGTCCGTCGTTGCGCAAGGAATCGTCGTTCCCGCAATAAAAGAGGGCGAGTTTGAACTCAACGCCGACAGCGTCGAACTTTTGGGCGATTGCCCCTCCGATTATCCGCTTCAAAAGAAGTATCATACGATGGAGTTTTTGCGCACTATCCCGCATTTGCGTCCCCGTACCAATACGATGAACGCTATGCTTCGCGTGCGCTCCAAACTCAGTTTTGCAATCCATCGTTTCTTCCAAGAGAACGGTTATACTTACGTTCATACGCCCATTATCACGGGCAGCGACTGCGAGGGCGCAGGTGAAATTTTCAGAGTTACCACTCAAAACTATCAAGACGCAAAACTCGCAAAGGACGAGGCGGAATATATCGCAAACGACTTCTTCCGCCGCAAAGCGGGTCTCACCGTAAGCGGACAACTCGAAGGCGAAGTTGCGGCAATGGCTATGGGCAAGATTTATACGTTCGGCCCGACGTTCAGAGCGGAAAACAGCAACACTCCTCGCCACGCGGCAGAATTCTGGCAGTGCGAACCCGAAGTTGCTTTTGCAAAACTTCCCGATATTATCGAAATCGCAACCAAGATGATAAAATATATCATCAAAGCCGTGCTCGACGAGTGCCCCGACGAGATTGCGTTCTTTGAAAAGGCGTTCGAGCCCGGCCTTAAAGACAAACTTCAACACGTCGTGGACAGCGATTTCGTGGTGCTCGATTACTCAAAGGCTATCGATATCCTCAAAGAAAGCAAAGTGGAATTTGCGTATCCCGTGGAATGGGGTCTCGATCTTCAAAGCGAACACGAGAGATATATCACCGAAAAGGTGTTCAACAAACCCGTTTTCGTCATCAACTATCCCAAAAAGATAAAATCATTCTATATGAAACAAAACGACGACGGTCTTACCGTTGCCGCAACGGACTTGCTCGTTCCCGGCGTCGGCGAAATCATCGGCTGCAGCGAGAGAGAGGAAAACTACGACAAACTCAAACAGGCTATGGTCGAAAGAGGTATGAACCTTGACGACTACACGGGCTATATGGATTTGAGAAAGTACGGCAGCGTGCCTCACAGCGGATTCGGTTTGGGCCTCGAACGTATCCTTATGTACGTCACAGGCATCGGCAATATTCGCGACGTGCAACTCTATTCGAGAACGGCCGGAGATTTGATGGCGTGACGCAAAAATCGTCGCCGAGACAACGGCTATACGCAAGTTTGCGTAACGCCGAGAGCAAAGATAAACGCTTGCGATAAGAGGGAAAAAGTCTTTTGTCACGAGGCAAAAGAGAGGAGAAGGGCAATGTATAATCTTGTGATTCCAAGCGATTATCAATCAAAAATGACTATCCGCGAAACCGAAAAGGCAATCAAGTTTGTAAAAGATTCCTTTCAGCGCAATCTGATCAAAAATTTCGGGTTTGAGAGAGTGTCCGCACCGCTTTTCGTGAAGAGCAATACGGGCGTGAACGACGACCTCAACGGAGTTGAACGCGCGGTGCGATTCGATATAAAAGAACAAGGCAATCTCGAAGCGGAAATCGTGCACTCCCTTGCAAAATGGAAGCGTATCGCGCTCAAAAGATACGGTTTCAGAAGCGGAGAGGGGATATACACGGATATGAACGCTATCCGTCGCGACGATAAGTGCGACAATCAACACTCGATCTACGTCGATCAGTGGGATTGGGAAATGGTGATAAGCAAGCAACAACGCAATCTCGATTTCCTCAAAATGATAGTGCAAAGGATTGTCGGCGCAATCTGCGATACGCTCGACGAAACGAAAAAGGCGTTTCCGTGTATCGACCTCAATCTCAAGCGCGAAGTGACTTTCGTCACGACGCAAGAGGCTCTCGACAGGTATCCCGACCTCGATTCGCACGCAAGAGAAAGCGCACTTGCAAAAGAGTACGGAACGGTGTTTCTTACAAAAATCGGCGGAGCGCTCTCAAACGGAAAACCGCACGACGGACGCGCACCCGATTACGACGATTGGAACCTCAACGGAGATATTATCTTCTACGACGAGGTGCTGGGGGAGAGCATAGAAATTTCGTCGATGGGCATACGAGTGGACGCAAAGAGTTTGCAAGAGCAACTCGAAATTGCGGGCGCGAAGGATAGAATGCGCAATCGATACCACAAGGACGTGGCGGAAGGCAATCTTCCTCTCACCGTGGGCGGCGGCATCGGGCAATCGAGACTTTGTATGCTAATTCTTCAAAAGGCGCATATCGGAGAGGTGCAATCGAGCATCTGGCCCGACGATATGCACGAGCAATGTGAAAAAGCAGGTATCAACCTGTTGTGATAAACAAAATCTAAACTTTATAAGGTGTATATGGAACTCAGAACACACAATTGTGGCGAATTGCGTCAATCAGACGAAGGCAAACACGTCAAACTCTGCGGCTGGCTTTCGAGCGTCCGCGATCTTGGCGCAGTCATCTTTTTCGTGTTGCGCGACTACTACGGCTACACACAGGCAGTCGTAAGCGACGAAGCGAAAAAAGAGCAAATCCGTGCGATACCGCGCGAAAGCACGATAAGCGTTGAAGGCAAAGTCGTTCTGCGAAGCGCTCCAAACAAGGATATGCCCACCGGTATGATTGAAATCGAACCCGATACCATCGAGGTTTTGGGCAGATGCTACGAGCAACTTCCGTTTGAAATCGCAACTAGCACGCAATCAAGAGAAGACGTCCGTCTTAAATATCGCTTCCTCGATTTGAGAAACCCCGACGTCAAAGCGAAGATAATCTTCCGTTCAAAAGTTGTGAGTTGGCTTCGCAACAAGATGACTTCTCTCGGATTCTTGGAAATCGCAACCCCGATTCTCACTTCGTCTTCCCCCGAGGGCGCAAGAGATTATATCGTGCCGTCAAGACTTTATCCCGGTCACTTCTATGCGCTTCCGCAAGCGCCTCAACAATACAAACAGTTGCTTATGGCTTCGGGCTTTGACAAATACTTCCAAATCGCGCCTTGTTTCAGAGACGAGGACGCTCGCGCGGACAGAAGCCCCGGTGAGTTCTATCAGTTGGACACCGAAATGTGCTTTGCGACGCAAGAAGACGTATTCGCAGTTATGGAAGAAGTTTTGAGCGGTGTGTTCAAAGAGTTTTCTCCCGAAGGATACAAGGTTGACCAAGGCCCGTTCCGTCGCATCACCTATCGCGACGCTATGAGAGATTACGGCTCGGACAAACCCGACCTTCGTAACCCGCTCATCATCAAAGACGTGACGGATATCCTTTGCGAAAAAGCACCGTTCTTCGAGAAGGGTAAGACGATAAAGGCAATCGCAGTCCACGACTTCAAGGAAACAAGAAAATGGATTGACGCGCTCGTCGAAAAATCCAAGCAGAACGGCGCAAGCAATATGTTCTGGTTCAAACTTGACGAAAAGGGCGAACTCGCAGGCGGAATTTCAAAATTCCTCACCGAGAGCAAGGACGCACTCGTCGAGCGTCTTGATTTGAAAGCAGGCTCGTTCGTCGCCGTTCTTGCAGAAGAGAAGGGCGTTGAAAAACAAGCGGGTTACGTTCGCACGGAACTTGGCAACGGACTCGACCTCATCGAGAAAAACGCGTTCCGTTTCTGCTGGATCGTCGACTTCCCGATGTACGAATACGATGACGACGGAGTGCTCGGCTTCTGCCACAATCCGTTCTCTATGCCTCAAGGCGGCCTCGACGCACTCAACAATCAAGATCCGCTCGATATCGTGGCGTATCAGTACGACAGCGTCGTCAACGGCGTGGAATTGAGTTCGGGCGCAGTGAGAAACCACGAACCTGCAATTATGGAAAGAGCGTTTGAAATCGTCGGCTACGGCAAAGACGTCATCGAAGAGAAGTTCTCCGCGCTCTACAACGCATTCAAGTTCGGCGCACCGCCGCACGCAGGTATCGCACCCGGCGTCGACCGTATCGTTATGCTTCTTGCAAACGAGCCGAGCATCAGAGAAATCATCACCTTCCCGATGGACAGAAACGCTCGCGACGTTCTTATGGGCGCACCGAGCACCGTCACCGAGAAGCAACTCAAAGAAGTGCATATCAAAATCGATATGCCAAAAGAAGAAAACAAATAAGTATATCAAAAGGGATTTATATCCCCAGGAGAAATATAATGAAAAAGAAACTTATCAGCGTATTTGCGGCGGCTCTCGTGCTCGTGCTTTGCATCGCGGCACTCGTTGCGTGCAATCCGTACAAGGCAGACTCCATCGGTAGCGGCGAATCGAACGCAGCGGTGGAATCAAACGGCGGCTACGTCGTCAAACAAGGTAGATTTATCTATTTCATCAACGGCTACGTTGGTGAAAGTGCAGACAACGCTTGGGGCAAAGCCACCAAACAGGGTATCGTCCGCGCAGAATACAAAAACGGCCAAGTCGATCCTTCAACGGCCAAACTCGTCGTTCCCAAGAGTGTGTACAACTCCTCCACCGCAGGCGGTATCGCAGTGCATGGCGATTGGATTTATTACACCTCCGTCAATACCGATAAAGATAAGAGCGGAACGGCGTCAACCGTCAACACCGACTTTATGCGCACCAAAACCGACGGTTCTGTGACGCAACTTATCGGCACTATCGGCACGCGTTCGGCAAAGTATATGTTCACCGAGAGCAGAGTGCTCTACTTCGTAAACAACACTATCGGTTATATCGACTTCTCCGGCATGAACGACAAGACCACCGATAAGGGCAAGGGTGCGGTTAAAGGCACGCTCGTCGAAAACGTCGAAAACGTCGTTTGGGATTATGCAACCGACACGATTTTCTTCGTTGAAAGCGCACCGAGCGAGTATAGTTACAAAAACTACAATAACCTCTGCTCCATCAAAGCGGACGGCAGCGACAAAAAGACGCTCGCAACCATCGACACGTTCGTTTCGGAAGGAAAAGATCCCGTCAACGACCAACTCAACGTCTTTAAGTACAGCCTCGTGAATATGTACGTCGAAGAGGACGGCGATTGCACGCTTTATTACACGAAATCGCACACGCTCAACAGCGAAAGTATCACCGACGGTTTGTTTATGGCAAAGGCAAGCAACTTTAAGGGAACTCAAAAACTCCTCAACAAGATCGCTTCTACGACTCTCGTTCCGCTCGGATACGGAAAAGAAGACGCACTTGCTGGCGCACTTGCTTACAACTCCCAAAGCGTTTACTGCTGGTATAACGGCAAAGAAGGCAATGCGGAAAATCCTTTGCAAGTGACTTCTTCTTCTCAAACGATTTGGAAAGTCGATCAAACCAACGGCATCGTTTATTTCACGTCGACTTCTTCCGCAACGAGCATTTCCAAGATCTCTTATAGAGAAGCGAAGGACAACGCAACCGTAATTATGGCTGAAGGCATCAAGACCGATTGGCTCGTGCTCGATTTCGTCGGCAACGATTTCTTCTTCTTTGCAACCGACGACGAAAACTATCTGCACACCATCAATCTCGACACGTTCGACAAGAACGCAGAAGACGCAAAGAGTACCTATATCGGTTGTCCGACAGATAGATTGAAAGAAAAAGAAGCATAAACAACAATCAAAACTTTTCTCGCACTCTCATAGTGTGGCGAAAAACATAAAAACGGGCGCATTGCGCCCGTAAAATATTATAGTCAAATGACCAAAACTATTTTTATTACGGGCGGTAGCCGAGGCATCGGCGAGGCGGTCGTAAGGTTGGCGGCAGGCAAGTATAACGTCGCGTTCACTTACAATTCGTCAAAAGAGAAGGCTCTTTCTTTGCAGGAAGAGTTGGATTCTCGTTTTGGCGGCGTATTCGCAATCGAGTGCGACGTCACAGACCCGCGTAGCGTTCTTAGCGCAGTCGAAACTGCAAAAAAGAGATTCGGAAAGATAGATATTTTGGTCAATAACGCAGGCATCGCAAAAAGCAAACTTCTCATCGACACCTCGCTTGACGAATTCAAACGCATCTTCGATGTTAACGTCAACGGAACGTTCAACGTTACAAAAGCCGTGCTTCCCGATATGCTGTCGAGAGGACAAGGCTCAATCGTCAACGTGTCGTCCGTCTGGGGCGAAAAGGGCGCAAGTATGGAGGTTGCATATTCCTCTTCAAAGGCTGCAATCATCGGCTTCACCAAAGCGCTTGCCAAAGAAGTTGCTCCTATGGGCGTTCTCGTCAACGCCGTTGCACCAGGCGCAGTAGACACCGATATGATGTCCGTCTACACTCCATCCGAGAAAGAAGACCTCTGTTCCACATCCATACCTCTCGGCAGGCTCGCCACTCCCGAGGAGATCGCTCACGGCATACTTTATCTTGCGGAGAGCGGGTATTGTGTGGGGGCTATTCTTTCTATCACCGCCAAACAGCGACTAACATTGTCAGAGTCCGTCTCATAAACAGTCACGTACGACAAGTACGCTCCTGTCTATAAGACGGGCTCTTTCTCGTTATTCATCTGTTTGGTGCGCTCAAAGGGCAAGATTGGAAACGCATCGATTTAGTGCGTTTTAGTATTTTGAGGTTGCCAAACAGCGAACTTTGTCAGAGCCAACCCGAATTTATTAATTATTCATTTTGTTATTCCAATAAAACGGCTTTCTTATATGTATATAATATAACAGAATAACGCGCGCGTATTGCGGAAAGACTTTTTTCGTGATACAATAAATAGTGCAAAAAAAATCGCAAAAGAGGGGTTATGTCCGTCAAAAAGGTTACAATCGTGCTTATATGTTGCTTGCTCGTCGTACTTGCTACGGCGGTTTGCGCGCTGCTCGATTTGTATCCAGACGCGTCTTTGACTGCGTATGCCGAGGATAGACCCTCGTTTGTCATTGCAACGGCAGACGGCGAAGACTGGACTCTTTCTCAAAACGGCGAAAACGTGGACGGGGCAGAGTGCAGTGGACGATTCATCGTCGTAAACAATCCGAATTGCGTTGCAATGAAAATGTATCAATCCATTCAAAAATGCCTGCGCGAGTCGGGAGCGGACGTTCCTCCGACGGGGGATTTTACCGTTGCGGATTATTGCAATATCTCGTTCAGACTTCCCGATATTCATGCAACCGTTGCCGAAAATAAGGCAAAATATGCTTCGCAAGGCATACTTTTTGAAGCGTCGGTGTCCGAAGTTATTTCTGCGCCTACGTTCTCTTTCGAGTACAAAGCGAAGGACGGAGAATGGAAAAGCGCAGTCGCTCAAAAGGCGAGCAGCGTTGACGGATATTATTTCGGAAGCGGCATTGATTCGGGAGAGTATGAGGTTCGCCTCGTTGCAACCGAAGTGATCAGATACGAAGTCAACGACGATCAAGTGCCGTTTGAATATTCCTCAAAAAGATATTCGGAAACGTTTGATTGCACCGTTGAAAAAGCAGAGATACCCACGCCGAATTCCGTTCAAAAAGACGTAATATACGGTCAAAGCGTTGCGGATATCGCAAATTCCATAAGGTTGGCAGACTTGACAACACTCGATTTGCCGGGCAGATTCGTACCGTCAGAGTATCAGACGGACACGGCTCTTACCGCTGTCGAAGATAAGGCGTCCGTATATCTCGGAGTGAACGATGACGGCCACGTCGTCTATTACGATTTCGTACCCGATAATCAGAATTATTTGAATTTGACCAACGTGGCGGTCAACGTCAGCGTGAGTCCGCGCAGTTTGTATTTGCGCATACACCACGCGTTTTCGCTTGTCGGAGAGGATATAGTAGAGCCGACTTTCCAGGTTTTGACCGCTCTTGTGGGCGACGATACGGTCGAAAGTTTGGGCGCAAGTTTTGTATATCAAGTGGACAAAAACTCGCCGAGCATGTCCTATCGCACGTACGTCGAGTTCTCAAACCCGAATTATACGCCCGATTGCCATAGTTACGAAAATCAGTTTGCGGACTACGGCAGATACTTTGTTTATGCGACTCGCATAAGAGTGGTTGCAGACGACGGACAAGAGTTTTTCATTCTCATAGCCGAAGGAATCGCGGACGTCGATATAACAGCAACGAGAGTTGACGTTGACGGCGTTTGGAATAGGAAAGTCGTGTGTGCGTACGAGTTCAAATTCGTTGACAAATACGGCGCCGACGTTATGCCCGAGGTCTTTACGGTGTCGTGGCAGAACGTGCCCGACGACGTCGGATTCGTTGCAGTGCAGGGAAGAGAAGACGTGTTTGACGTCGGAGCGGACGGCGTGACGTTGTCCAAGGAATACAACGTGATTTGCTTCCTTGAAAAAGAAGTCAAGCCGAACGCGCTCACGCCTGCGAACATTGCGCTTATTGCGTGTTGCTCGGCTCTTGCGTGCGCTACGGTTGCGCTAGTAGTGGCGTGGAAAAAGCAAAGGAGGTATCTGGTATGACGAATGTTCTTTGTGCGAACTTTGTGTTGTCCGACTTCCTTTTTGCGTTTTTGCTCGCACTGCTCGGCATTCTCGCAACCATAGTTTGCGTGCTGTCGCTTATGCTTGCAAGCAGGCATAAAGCGGATATGAAACGACTCGAAAGATACGTTTACGTGAAAGAAACGTGGGTTAAACCCTCGGATTGTGCGAAAACGGAGAAAAACGAAACGAATAAAAACGCCACGAAAAACGACGGCAAAAAACCTCGTCACGGCAAAAAGAACAAGCAAGCGAAGGCAGTCAAAGAGGCGAGCAAATGAAAGAGCGCGTGAAAAAATCCATAATTATGATTGCCGTGGGAATTGCCGTAAACGTTGCGCTTGCGGCAATCAAAATGTACGTCGGACTTGCGTCGAACAGCCTTTGCATTATGCTTGACGCAATGAACAGTTTTCTCGATACGCTCACGTGCATCGTCACGCTGATAGTGTTTATCGTCCTTCTCGCGCCGAAGAGCGAGAGCGCGCCTTACGGCTACGGCAGAGGCGAATATCTTGCAGGGTTTATCGTCGCGGTCGTATCCGTGGTTATGGGCGGCTTGTTCTTTATGCGTTCGATAAACCGTATGGCTATGCCGGAACCCGTGTATTACGGATGGCAAAGCATCGTGCTTATCAGCGTATGTTTGCCGATCAAACTCGGCATGGGGCTTGCATATTATTTTGCAAACAAAAAAATCAAATCGCAAGCGATCAGGGCGGTTATGCTCGATAGCTTTCTCGATCTCGGAATCACCGCTACGAGCCTCGTCGCTTTTGCGGTGACGGCAAGAGTGGACTATGCGGTTGATGCTATCGTCGGAATCGTGATGAGCATCGTCATAATTGCCGTGGGAATCAAAATGGTGGTCGAGAACGTGCGAGCAATCGTCGTGGGTGACGGCGCAAAAGAAGAAATCGCCGCCATAGAGGACGTTTGCAAGGTGCACGGCGTAGTGCTTGACAAAACCGCAATCCACGATTACGGCTACGGCGCGAAAGTAGGCAACGCGTATATAAGCGCAGACGACAGGGCGGACGTTGAAGAGATGCGCAAAAAAGTGCGCGAGAAAACGAATGCGGACATTACGTTTGTTCTTTCGCCAAAAGAGGAAAATGCCGGCTTGTCTGATGAAAAAGTGCTCGAAAACGGCGAGAATGACCCGGCAAACGGCAAAGCGAACGAGAAATAGCACTACGCGTAAGCATTACGCTATTGAAAATATCCGAAAATGAGAATATAATAATATTTAATATAGCAGCAACAAGGAGGGATTTATGAGCGACGCAATCAAAAACGTAGAAAACGAGAATGAAGAATCGCAACAAATCGTAGAGGATTCGCAAGAGAGCGAAAAGTCGGAGGGAATACTCAAAGACTTCGACGGTAAAAAGGCGAAGAAAAACAAAAAAGAGAAAAAGCCCCTTTCTCCCGAACAGAAGAAGAGAAAAACCGTCAAAGCGTTGATCATTACCGGCAGCGTCGTGCTTGCCTTGGTTATATTCTTCAGCGGTTGCGCGATTGCGTCTACCGTCAACACCAACGCGCACCTCTCGCTCGCATCCAACTTTGAAAAAGTGGAATACACCGAGCACGAACAACTTACGCCGACTTTTGACGATGAACTCGGACATTGGACGTTCACAAAAGACGCCGACAGAGATTTCAAAGTGTTGCAATTCACCGACGTGCATATCGGCGGCGGCTCTTTCTCGGGCACGAAGGACAATTGGGCAATGAGTGCAGTTGCGACGATGATTCGTCAATCTCAACCCGATCTCGTGGTCGTTACAGGCGATATCGCTTACCCCGTACCCTTCCAAGCAGGCACGTTCAACAACCTCAACGCAACTAGAATCTTCTCGAATATGATGGAAAATCTCGGCGTGTATTGGACGTTTGCGTTTGGCAACCACGACACCGAAATGTACAGCCTTTACTCCCGCGACGAAATCTGCGATTACTATGCGAACGCAGGTTTTAAATATTGCCTTTTTAGAGCAGGATTCTGCGACGAGAAGGACGTCATCAGCGATGATTCAAGAGGTTTTGGAAACGACGTTATCGTCGTGAAAAACCCGAAAACCCCCGACGGCTCTTTAAATCCGATAAATCAGGCAATCGTCACTTTCGACAGCCATAGCTATACCGACGGCGACTATTTCGGCATCGCTTGGAAGTACGACAATATCCATCAATGCCAGATCGATTGGTACGCAACCGAAATGGAAAGTCTCAAAGCCAAAAACAACGGCGTTGAGGTCAACAATCTCGTGTTCTTCCACATTCCTCTTCGCGAATATCGCGACGCATGGGCAAACGTCATCGAATCGGGCAAGTCAAAAGACGAATTGACCAAAGGTACGACAATTTCGTCCGAAAAGGGCACGACGGAGTTTATCTACGGAACGATGGGCGAATCGGACAAGAAGAAAAACGGCGTGCGCACATACGGCGTATTCTGCGGCAGCGGAACGGACAACCTTTTTGAAACGGGTCTTACCCACGGCATGCAAGGCGTCTTCTGCGGTCACGACCACTACAACAACTTCTCCGTCAACTATACGCCGAACGGAGCGTCGCGTTCCATTCGCCTCACCTACGGCATGTCCATCGACTATCTCGCCTACGCCGGCATCTACAAAGAAAACTCTCAACGTGGCACGACCGTCATTTCAATCAAATCCGACGGCACCTTTGATTGCGCTGCTAAGAATTATTATGAGGACTTTGAGGGGGCAAACGATTACGTAGCCAACCACCAATAAGCGCCCAAACAGCGAATAACCGCGTCAACGCCCCTCGCTTGTCAACTCATGTACGCATTGTACATTAGGGTTGCCAAACGAGGGGTGTTTTCTTGTTCTTCATCTGTTTGGGGCGCTTATTATAAAAATTTTTGTTTGTGCCTAACTTTGTCAGACCACGTTTGCTCACTTGTCACGTACACTCAAGTACGTCAGGCGAGTTCGTAAACGGGGTTCTTTCGCAATATGCATCGATTTGAGACGCTTATCGCAAAATTTGTATACTCTGCAAATAACCGTGTCAACTCATGTACGCATTGTACATTAGGGGTGCCAAACGAGGGGTGTTTTTCTTGTTCTTCATCTGTTTGGAGCGCTCATACGGTCGGCGCCTTGCGCCTCCGGTTCAGTCTGCGAAAGGGCAGATTTCGTATACAAGTAGGCATCGAATAAGTTTTCGTTCGGATGTGGGGTGTAACCCTGCCCATAATAATTAATTAAAAGCGTGATATTTAGATGAAAAATAAGAAAGAGCTGGTTTATTGATCAAACTTAAATATGTTGTAAAAAAAGGAATTGTAATACGGCATTATTGAGATGAAGAGCGCGAAAAAGCCCCTTAAACGGACAGCCTAGCGTATATATAATACGCGACTGTACGGACAAGGGGCTTTGACAATGCTAGTCGCTCAATGATGCCGTATTACTCCCATTCGATGGTCGCCGGGGGCTTCCCCGTCACATCATAACACACTCTGCTGACACCGTGCACTTCGTTGACGATGCGAGAGGCAATCTTTGTGAGAAGATCGTAGGGCAGGCGAGTGTATTCTGCCGTCATAAAATCCGAAGTCGTCACCGCTCTCAAGACGACGACGTAGCCGTAATTGCGATAGTCGCCGATGACCCCGACGGATTTCGTATCCGTGATGACCGCAAAGTATTGATCCGATTTGACGTCGCTCGCGTCGAGTTCCTCGCGCATAATGGCGTCCGCATCACGCAACAGGTCGAGTTTTTCTTTGGTGATTTCTCCGATCGTGCGGATTGCAAGGCCCGGACCGGGGAAAGGCTGGCGGTTGACGAGATAGTCGGGAAGCCCGAGTTTTTTGCCGATGATGCGCACCTCGTCTTTGAAGAGTCCGCGAAGGGGCTCGACAAGACCGATGAACGGCATATCTTTGGGAAGTCCGCCGACGTTGTGATGGCTCTTTATGTTTGCGGAATTGTTTGCGCCCGATTCGATGACGTCGGGGTAGATTGTGCCTTGTGCGAGGAAGTCGTAGCCTTTGTGCGCACTCGAAACTTCGGCAAACGTTTTGACAAACTCTTCGCCGATGATCTTTCTCTTGCGCTCGGGATCGGTTACGCCTGCGATTTTCGAGAGGAATTTTTCGCTTGCGTCAACGATTTCGAGTTTGAGGGGCAGGGGAGAGAACGCTTCTCTGATTTGTTCGGTCTCGTTTTTGCGCATAAAGCCGTGATCGACGTATACGCACAGAAGTTGATCGGGGATCGCCTTGCTAATAAGTGCGGCAACGACAGAACTGTCTACGCCACCCGAAAGACCGAGAAGAACCTTTTTGTCGCCCACTTGCTCGCGAATGAGTTTGATTTGAGCGTCGATATAATCGTCGAGAGAGTAGTCGCGCTTTGCGCCGCAAACGTTGATAACGAAGTTTTCAAGCACCTTGTTGCCATTGACGGAACGCTCGACTTCGGGGTGAAACTGAACGCCGTAAAGGTGTTTATCCTCGTTTGCGATTGCTGCGCACGGACAGTCTGCCGTCGTTGCGACGACTTTGAAGCCTTCGGGAATTTCGGCAACGTAGTCGGTGTGGCTCATGAGCATTTTCTCTTGCTTACCGAGCCCGTCGAATATCGTGCAATCGCCGATGAAAACCTCGGTTTGGCCATACTCGCGCACAGTGCCTTGTTTGACGACTCCGCCGAAGAAATGCGCCATATATTGCATGCCGTAGCATATGCCCAAAATCGGCACGCCCAAGTCGAACACTGCTTTTGAGCAACGCGGTGAATCTTCAAGATACACACTGTTCGGTCCACCCGTGAAAATGATGCCGATAGGGTTGATCTCCTTGAGTTTTTCTTCGCTGATAGAGGAAGGCTCTACGACGGAATACACGTTCATTCTGCGCACCGAGCGCGCGATGAGTTCCTTGTATTGTCCTCCAAAATCAAGAACGAGAATGGTTTGGTTTTTCATATGTTCTCCTAAAAAGGTTGATTCAACGTATATAAAGATTATACCCAAAAAACCGCCCAAAGCAAAGCGTATTGTCAAACATTGTTGCGAAAAACGAATAAACGCGTATTGCAAGGAGCAAATGCAATCTCGAATACAAAGAATTTGAAAAACAAACGTGGAAAGCAAGCAAGTACATGTTTGATACAATCGGCAGTTTATATGAAAAAAAGAGTGTGATAAACGCTCTTTTTTGTCGGTTGCACATTGTTTTGACGTATATAACGAAGTAAGAATATTATTTTTCGGTTGCCATTGCCGCTTTGACGAATGCGGCAAATATCGGGTTGGCGACTTCGGGACGAGATGTAAATTCGGGGTGGAATTGTACGCCCACGAAGAAGGGGTGATCGCTCACTTCAACGGTTTCGACGATACGACCGTCGGGGGATTTGCCGCTTATCACGAGGCCGCCTTTTTCAAACGCTTCGAGATAGTCCGAGTTGAACTCGTATCTGTGGCGGTGTCTTTCTTCGATGATGTCCTGATTTGCGTAGGCTTCTTTGATTTTCGTGCCGTCTTTGAGGGCGCAGGGGTATGCGCCGAGGCGCATCGTTCCGCCGATTCTCTTGCCCTTTTTGTCGGGAAGAATGTCGATGACGTGACTGCCGCTTTCGGAAAACTCGCCGCTCGTTGCGTCCTTGATGCCGAGTACGTCACGGGCGTATTCGATGACGGTGACTTGCATGCCGAGGCATATGCCGAGATAGGGGATTTTGTGTTCACGAGCATATTTGCACGCGCAAATCATTCCCTCGACGCCTCTTGTGCCGAAGCCGCCCGGGATGATGATTCCGTCCACGTCTTTGAGTTTGTCGGCAACGTTCTTGTCGGTGACGGTTTCGCTGTCCACCCACTTGAGATCGACGCCTGTTTTGTTCGCTCCGCCTGCGTGCTTGATTGCTTCGACGAGCGAAATGTAGGAATCGCGCAAAGAAACGTATTTGCCTACTATTGCGATTCTCGTTTTTACGGATTTGATTTTGAGATCTGCGACTTTCTTTTTCCACTCTGTCAAATCGCACTTGCCGTCGAGAGAGAGCGCTTTGCTTATTGCTTTGTACAGACCGTTACGATAGAGCATAGACGGTGCGTCGTAGAGGCATTTTACGGTGGTGCTCGGCACGACGGCTTGCTCGTCTATAGAGCAGAAAAGCGAAATCTTTTTGATTATCTCTTCAGGAGGATTCTTGTCCGAGCGCGTGACCACGACGTCGGGGAATATGCCGAAGCGTTGGAGTTCGCGCACGGAGTGTTGCACCGGTTTGGACTTGAATTCGTCCGAGCAAGACATATACAAGAGCAGACAGACGTGTACGAACGCACAATTCTCCCTGCCTACGTCGAGGCTGAATTGGCGCAAGGCTTCGAGATAGGGCTGGCTTTCGATATCTCCGACCGTGCCGCCGATCTCGGTGATGAGCACGTCTGCGCCCGATTCCTTTGCGGTGTCGAGGATATGTTGCTTTATCTCGTTGGTGACGTGAGGCACGATTTGCACGGTTTTGCCTTCGTATTCGCCCGCTCTTTCTTTGTTGAGTACGTTCTGATAGACTTTGCCGCTCGTGAGGGTGGAACTCTTTGTGAGATTCTCGTTGATGAAACGCTCGTAGTGTCCGAGGTCGAGATCGGTTTCCGCTCCGTCGCAGGTGACGAACACCTCTCCGTGTTGGGTGGGATTGAGTGTGCCGGGGTCGATATTCATATACGGGTCGAACTTCTCGATATATACGCTGTAGCCCGCCGATTTCAAAAGTCTGCCGAGCGATGCTGCCACGATGCCTTTGCCGAGTCCGGATACGACTCCGCCCGTTACGAAAATGTACTTGCTCATATGTGCCTCCGATGGTTATTTTCTGCTGTGTTTTCGGTTTTTTCGTGCTTTTTGAAGCCTTTTTTGCCTCAAAAAAACAAAAAAAAGGCGTTTTTTTTTAGCGACTTGAGTCTGCCAAAAAGAAAAACGCCTTTTCAGGTCCTTTTTATATGATTGCAAAAGCAATGATTTTTGCTGCAAAAAGCCGAGAGGTTTTTTGCGGTTTCTTTTTCAAAAAACAGTTGTTATGATATCATATTCTGCTCGGTTGTCAATGATTTTTTCAAATGTTTTTCAAAAAAATTTTTCAATCCGTTCGCGCCTTTTTGCATGCTCGTTTCATATGCGCGTGCGCAAGGGCGCACTCGTGTGTATTTATTGATACACGCGTTGAACCGCTTTACAAAAAGCTACAAAATAATCTCCGATTGTTCCGATTGGGGTATTGACACTCTGTTTTGAAAAAGGTATAATTTGAGTATCCTAAAAAATCCATAAAGGAGAAATTTTATGAAAAAAGTAGTAGCATTCATACTTTGTATGGCACTTGTTATCACTTGCGTCGCTTGCTTCGCGGCTTGCAACCCCAAAGAAGATGATAATAACAACAATGCAATGAAAGTTGCAATGATAACGGACTACGGCGATATCACCGACCAATCATTCAACCAAACGACTTACGAAGCGTGCAAAGCGTTCAGCGAAGACAACAACCTCGGCTTCAAATACTTCAAGCCCGCAGGCGACAGCACCGAAGCACGTGTTGCATCCGTCGAACAAGCAATCCAAGAAGGTTACAACGTTGTCGTTATGCCCGGTTACGCATTCGGTGAAACGGTAGTCGAAGTTGCCGCAACCAACCCCGACGTTACGTTCGTAGCACTCGACGTCGCACAAGGCGACCTCGGCGCAAACTACAAAGTTCCCGCAAACGTTGCAACGTTCGTTTACAGAGAGGAAATTTCCGGCTTTATGGCAGGTTATGCTGCCGTTAAAGAAGGCTACAAGAAACTCGGTTTCCTCGGTGGTATGGCAGTTCCGGCAGTCGTTCGTTTCGGTTACGGTTTCGTTCAAGGCGTGAATGCAGCGGCAGTTGAAATGAACATCGCTGATCAAGTTTCCGTAAACTACGTCTACGGTGGCAAATTCCAAGGCACCCCCGAAATCACTGCGGCTATGGACGCTTGGTACGGCAACGGCACCGAAGTCGTCTTTGCTTGTGGCGGCGGCATCTTCACATCTGCTTGCGAAGCGGCAACCAAGAAAGGCATCAACGGCAAGGTTATCGGCGTTGACTCTGACCAAAGTTACGTTATCAACAAGAACTACGGCAAAGGCGTTTGCGTCACCTCTGCAATGAAAGGTCTTGCACCCACCGTCAAGACCGTTCTCACGGCAATCAAAGACGGCAAGTGGAGCACTTATTCCGGCACGATCTCCAATATGGGTATGGTTTCCGGCACAGACGCTTCTTTGAACTATGTTCAACTTCCGACCGCAACGTGGTCTATGACCAACTTCACGAAAGCAGACTATGCAACGCTCGTCGGCAAGATTTTCGACGGCACTATCACGATTTCCAGCGATACGTCCGCAATGCCCAAGACCACAGTTAAGGTCACGACACAAGACAACATTCACTAATCTTTCCGGAGTGATAAAAAAAGAAGGCGAAAGCCTTCTTTTTTTATGCTCTTTTTTCAAAAAATGCAAATGCGGGCAAAAAGATTTTTTTATCGCTCTTGATATTGATAAATATATATAGTATAATTTTTCTATACATTTTATAAAAGAATAGCCCGAACAAACAAGACTTTTGATTTTTGCTTTTTTGAAACAGCGTTCGAGAGGGGGATTCTTTGTAAGAAGGAAATTATGGCAAAACGAAAAAACGACACCGAAAACACGTCAGTCATTCAGAATGATGCGATAACCGAAGTGGAAGATGCAAGCCCCTCAAGAGAGCAGGCAACCGACGTTTCGGAAAATATACAAACTGAATTTGCGGACAATTCGAGCGCGCAAGACGATTTCGTCATCGAAATGCGCCACATCACGAAAGAATTTCCGGGCATCATCGCAAACGACGACATCACATTGCAACTCAAACGCGGCGAAATCCTCGCGCTTTTGGGTGAAAACGGCGCGGGCAAATCTACGCTTATGTCCGTTCTTTTCGGATTGTATCAACCCGAAAAGGGCGAGATTTTGAAAGACGGAAAAGTCGTCAAAATCAACAGCCCGAACGACGCAACCGCTCTGGGCATAGGAATGGTGCACCAACACTTCAAACTCGTCGAGGTGTTCAGCGTCCTCGACAACATCATTTTGGGTGCGGAACCGAACAAGGCAGGATTTCTCACAAAGAAAGAAGCGCGCACGAAAGTTGTTGAGTTGAGCGAGAAGTACGGGCTTAAAATCGACCCCGACGCAATCATCGAGGACATCACCGTCGGTATGCAACAGCGCACCGAAATTTTGAAAATGCTTTACCGTGACAACGAGATTCTCATTTTCGACGAGCCCACCGCGGTTTTGACCCCTCAGGAAATAGACGAACTTATGCAGATTATGCGCAATCTCGCCGCCGAGGGAAAATCCATTCTTTTCATCACTCACAAACTCAACGAGATTATGGCAGTCGCTGACCGTTGCACCGTTTTGCGTAAGGGTAAATATATCGGCACGGTAAACGTTGCGGACACCACAAAAGAAGAACTTTCAAAGATGATGGTCGGCCGCGACGTCAAATTTGCCGTAGACAAGGACGATGCGAATCCGCAAGACGAGATTCTCAAAGTCGAAAATCTTTGCGTTGAGAGTAAAATTCACAAAAAACTTGCGGTCAAAGACGTTTCTTTCACCGTACACGCGGGCGAAATCGTTTGTATCGCGGGTATCGACGGAAACGGACAGACCGAACTTGTATACGGACTTACGGGGCTTGAAAAACTCGCACCCAACGTTGAAGAAACGGCGGAGAGAAAAATAGACGTTCCCGTCTGGACTAAACTCAAAGATGTCGAAAAAACCGAAAGAGCAAAACTCTTTTTCAAGCAAGTCGGCGAATTTATCAAATATTTCTTCGTTAAACTCGGCTTCAAGATTTGGGACGGACTAAAAAAGTTTGGCGAAGGCGTTGCGTCCAAATGCGTTGCGCTTTGGAATAAATTCATATTCCTTTTTGACAAAAACAAGAGAGATAATATTGACATCAATGCCGACGTAAAGGGAAGAATCTACCTTTGCGGTCAAGATATTACTAAAGCCCCGATAAGAAAACGCAGTAAAACGGGTATGAGCCATATTCCCGAAGACAGACACAAACACGGTCTTGTGCTCGACTATACGCTCGAACAAAATATGGTGCTTCAACGTTACTGGGAAAAGGGCTTTCAAACGGCAGGATTTATCAAAAAGAAGGCCGTGCGCAAGTACTCGGACGAACTTATCGAGCAATACGACGTAAGAAGCGGTCAGGGCTCGGTTACCGTTGCTCGCAGCATGTCGGGCGGCAACCAACAGAAAGCAATCGTTGCAAGAGAGCTTGACAGACCGCATAAATTGCTCATCGCCGTTCAGCCTACGAGAGGTTTGGATGTTGGCGCAATTGAGTATATCCATTCGCAAATCGTCAAAGACAGAGATAACGGCGCGGGCGTGCTTCTTGTTTCGTTGGAACTCGACGAAGTTATGAACCTCAGCGACAGAATTTTGGTTATGTACGAGGGCGAAATCGTCGGCGAACTCAACCCCAAGAAGACGACCGTGCAAGAACTCGGCTTGTATATGGCGGGTGCAAAGCGTGACGCAAAGGAGAACAACAATGAAGAAAATTGATTCCGCAAAAGTGAAAGACTGGTTCAAAGGCTTGTTTGTTTCTACCCCCGACAGCGAAGCGAAACTTTTGACCGTCGCAAAAAAGGACGGCACGCAAACGGTCATTTCGTCGATTCTTTGCGCATTGCTCGGCATATTTATAGGTTATCTTATTCTAGTTTGCATCAACGCAGAACACGCGGGCGAGGCTATGAAAACCATATTGAGCAACTTCGGCTTTTACAAATCGCCCGAAAAGAAACTGTATTATTTCGGCTCAACCATAGTCAAAGCCGCGCCGCTTATTATGTGCGGACTCTCGGTTATGTTCGCATACAAAGCGGGTCTTTTCAACATCGGCGTCGGCGGACAATACTGCGTGGGCATTTGTTTTTCGCTTTATGCCGCGCTCGTATGGCAGCTTCCTTGGTATGCATGCATTTTGATTGCCGGCGTTATGGGCGCGCTCTGGGGCGCGATTTCGGGTATCTTCAAAGCATTGTTCAACGTCAACGAAGTCATCGCTTGCATTATGACAAACTGGATAGGTCTTTATATGACAAACATCTTGTTGAGCGACGAAAGAGCAATGAATCCGACCCTTTCCGAAACGCACAAATTGGCGTCGAATGCACCGCAAGCGTTGATCCCTTCGGGCGGTTTGAGCGAACTTTTCAACAATAATAAATACGTTACCATTGCGGTTATATTTACGCTCGTAATCGCAGTCGTGATTCTCGTGGTGATGAATTTCACAACGTTCGGTTACGAACTCAAAGCAACGGGTCACAATAAATTCGCCGCAAAATACGCAGGCATGAAAGACAAACGCAACATCATCGTCACTATGGCGATTGCAGGTGCTTTGGCAGGTCTCGGCGCGGCGTTCTTCTATCTTACCGGAATCGAACAGTACAAAACGTCGAGTTCCGTTCCCGCAATGGGATTCAACGGAATCGCCGTTGCGTTCCTCGGCGGTTTGAATCCTATCGGCGTTGTGTTTGCAGGATATTTCGTGCAACATATAACGCTCGGCGGCGCAAGAATAGACACGACGTATTACAACCCGCAAGTTGCGGATTTGATGATTGCAATCATCATTTATTTGTGCGCGTTTGTGTTGTTCTTCAAACAATTTATGAACAAATCCCTCGGCAAAATTACCGACAAGTTGAACAAAACCAAAGTGGTTATGTCAACGCCTAACGGTGAAGAAGTCGAAACCCCGACAGCACAAGACGCGGCCCAAACAGATGATACTACGGTGGAAGAAAACGAAAAAACACCCGAAGAAGAAATAATCGACGACGTAAACAAAGAAATCGAGGAGATAACTCCGCCAAACGTCGAAGAAAATACGCACAAGGGGGATGAAACGAAATGACGTTACTTGCTCAATACACATTGATTTATGCAGCGGTTCTCATTCTTGTTGCACTCGGCGGTATGTTTTCCGAGCGTTCGGGCGTTATCAACATCGGACTCGAGGGCATAATGGTTTTCGGCGCGATGGGCGGCGCAATGACGATGGTTTTGCTTCCCGAAAACACCGCACCCGCACTCATTATAATTTTGGTTTTGCTCATCAGCGCGCTGATAGGTATGCTGTCGTCACTGCTGCTCGCAGTTGCGTGCATAAACTTCAAGGCAGACCAAACCCTTGCGGGTACGGCGCTCAATATGCTTGCCACCGCAACGGCAACCGTTCTCATCAAAGCGTTCAACACAAAGCGCAGCAACGGTACAAACTTCTCTGCGATTTTGGACTACATCGAACCGAGAAAAGCGTTTTTGTTCAAAATAGGCGACCTCGAAGTCAGTTGGTTTATCGTCGTGGCAATCGTAATCCTCATTATATCCACGATTGTGTTGTACAAAACCAAATTCGGCCTTCGTTTGCGTGCTTGCGGCGAACATCCGCAGGCGGCGGGAAGCGTCGGTATCAATGTTTACGCTATGCGTTATTCTGGCGTTATCATTTCGGGTGCGCTCGGCGGTCTCGGCGGAATCATCTATATCGCGGCGGCAACTTCGACGTGGCACTTCGACAGCGGCGTCGCAGGCGCAGGATTCCTTGCTCTTGCAGTTATGATTTTCGGACAATGGAAGCCGATAAGAATCGCTCTCGCGGCATTGCTGTTCGGTCTGTTCAGGGCGTTGTCAAACGTTTATATCGGCATCGACTGGCTCGCCAATTTGCAAATCAACGGCACAATCTACAATATGCTTCCGTACATCGTGTCGCTCATAGTTCTTGCATTTACGTCCAAAAAGTCGAGAGCCCCGAAGGCGGAAGGCATACCTTACGACAAGGGTATGAGATAAAACGATATACGAGAAAAACTCGGTTAGATTGCGCAAATCCCGTCATTTTTGACGGGATTTGTTTTGCTGTTTTGAGTGGTAAAAGGATGAGAGTTAAATGTAAAAGCCGCCTTGCATAAGACGGCTTTTGGTTTTATCTTTTGTGAAAAAAATTATTTTACGAGGTCGATGAGCGCAAGGGCGCGCTTCAATGCAAGTTTGCTGTTGACTTTGAATTGGAAAGGAACTTCCTCGTACACTTTCTTGTGACCCGTTGAAGTGTGCGGTGTGCGTCCGTCGTTGAATTCCTCTGCGTCGGGATCGAGGGGAAGGTTGATGCGCAACGACGTGCCGATGATGGTGATCTTTGCGACGATATCGCCTTCGCGTCTATATGTATCGCATTGTTTGCTGATTCTGCTCTTGATCTTCGGCGTTCCCTTCGGAGTTGCGGTGAGTGCGTCTTTGAGAATGGCATAGCGTTCTTTGATTATATCGTCCGCAAACGCATATTTCTCTGCAAAAGTGAGGCTCTTGCGCGCGGCCTTCTTTGCCATAACCTTGTCATAATCGAACTTCTTGCCGAGAGAAGAGTGGAGATCCGTGACGTTTTCTTCGTCCGCCACGATTTCGTCAATAGCGACTTGCACGGGACGCTCGAGTTCTTTTGCGGGCAAGATTTGAGGCTTGTTCATTTCCTCAAAAGCCGTTGCGCAGGGAAGAGCGACCGTCTTGTCGCAGAAAGCGCAATAGTCGTATGCGCCGCACATATCGCGGTGATTGCTGACGCTATCGTTCCATTTTTGCTCGTCGAGTTTTGCTTGCAATGCAATTTTGTCCATTGTGTCATATGCTCCGTTTACGTTATAGTCGTTGAAAATGTTAAGCGGATTTGCCGCATTTATCCAACTCAATTGAACATATTGTACACAAATAAAAAGGATTTGGCAAACATTTTGGCATTCTATTGCGATATTTTTTTATCGCAAATGCACGGAATTTCGGACACGTTTGCAAAATCGCTATTCTATCCGCATAAAAAAACGATTTTCCGCCTTCTAACCATATATAAAATGCTTTTTCTCTGCGTGTCGGGGTTTCTGCGCGAGATTTATATGCCGTTTTGCAAAAAAGGTTTTTAGTTTTTTCTATATATTTTTCAATCTGCTTGTCAAAATCGAAAATATGAGTTACAATACCTATGCTAAAGAGAAAACCACTCGACAAAGCGATCCGTTGCGGCGTTGAGATAATATAGATCGGGGTATGGCGCAGTTTGGTAGCGCGCTTGACTGGGGGTCAAGAGGCCATGGGTTCAAGTCCCGTTACTCCGACCACAAACTTCGCTGAGTGCATACATTGTGTGCACTCAGTTTTTTATATTTGTTCGACTTGCGCTTGCGCATACGTCGAAACGAATATAAAAACGAGCACGCCTTGCGTGCCGAAGTTTGCGCAGTGGAACTAGCGATAGCGTACGTACCACGAAGCAAAGGCACAAAGGATGTGCCGAGATTCTTGAATTGTCACGCACGAAGTGAGTACCACAAACTTCGCTGAGCACGCTTTGCGTGCCGAAGTTTGTGCAGTGGAACTAGCGATAGCGTACGTACCACGAAGCAAAGGCACAAAGGTTGTGCCGAGATTCTTGAATTGTCACGCACGAAGTGAGTATCAAAACTTCGCTGAGCACGCCTTGCGTGCCGAAGTTTGTGCAGTGGAACTAGCGATAGCGTATGTACCACGAAATTATAAACGCAGTACGTCATTCGTTGAAGATATGCGAAATTGAAAGAAAACCTATCAAATACGCAAGATTTGATAAATAACGCAATAGATATTTGATTTTTTGCGTGCTATTTGTTATTATATTAGCGAAAAAGCTAATCGGAGATGTTCGTGTAGCTCAGTAGGATAGAGCGTCGGTTTCCTAAACCGCAGGTCGGGGGTTCGAATCCCTTCACGAACGCCACAGGCGCTCTAAAATGAGCGCTTTTTTTTTCCGATTTTTTTGTTTTGATAAAGCAACGGTGAAAGACGGTGAATGATGGAAATTACGGTTGAAGAATTTGAAAAACTAAACGGCGACGAGCGCATCGTTTTCGATATACGCCCCGAAACGGATAGGGCGTACGGTTTTATACCCGATTCCGTGAGTGTGAGTGAAGACGATTTAAGGCAAAATCCCCCGACGGATAAAGCCAAAAAGGTTGTGATTTACTGCGCAAAGGGCATACTCAGCGTGGATATTGCCGAGCAGTTTTGCGAGCAAGGGCTTGACGCATACAGTTTGCAGGGCGGATATTCGGAATACTTGTGCGTGCAAATGAAAAAGCAGGTTGACGACGATTTCTGCAAGAGGGTCGAGCAAAGCATTACGGGGAAGTTTAAGAAAGATATTTTCGGAAAGTTTTATAAAGCCGTAAAAGAATACGAATTGATAAAGGACGGAGATAGAATTGCCGTGTGTATATCGGGCGGAAAAGACTCGATGCTGATGGCAAAACTGTTTCAGGAATACAAGAGGCACAGCAATATCGACTTCGAGGTTAAGTATCTCGTTATGGACCCCGGGTATGCGCAAGCAAACCGTGAGATTATCGAGGAGAACGCAAAGCGGCTTAAAGTGCCGATAACGGTGTTTGAGACCAATATATTCGAGTCTGTTTACAACGTGGATAAATCGCCGTGCTATCTTTGCGCACGTATGAGAAGAGGGTATCTTTACAATTTCGCCAAGCAGTTGGGATGCAACAAAATCGCACTCGGTCATCACTACGACGACGTGATAGAAACCATCCTTATGGGAATGTTGCACGGTGCGCAGATTCAGTCGATGATGCCTAAACTTCACAGCACCAACTTCGAGGGAATGGAGTTGATTCGCCCGCTCTACCTCATCAGAGAGGACGACATAAAGGCGTGGAGAGATTTCAACGGATTGCATTTTATACAATGCGCTTGCCGATTTACCGACACTTGCACCTCTTGCAACAACGGACAGAATCGCTCAAAAAGGCAAGAAACCAAAATGCTTATCAAAGAGTTGAAAAAGACGAATCCCGACGTTGAGAAGTGCATTTTCAAGAGCGTCGAAAACGTGCAACTCAACACTGTGATAGCGTATAAGAAAGACGGCGTAAGGCATAGTTTTTTGGATGATTACGACAAATAAAAAGTATTATTTATAAAGGTTATAGTGCCACTCAAAAAGAAAGACGTTCGGGCAAAATATGGCAAAAGTTAGGGTTTAGCAAAGCAAAACGCGCACTAAATTACCACGGATTTATATTGCGTGCGATACTGACTTCGAATACCTCGTTTTTACTTTAGCGCATGAACTAACCCACTATTTCCAATGGTTCTTTTTCCAAGATGAAAAACGCCCTGAAAAAAGTCTTGAGATGGAAGCCAATAAATATGCCAAATGGTTAACTTATTCGTATTTTGAAGAAATACATAATAATTAATAAAAAGGAATCGCGCGTGCGATTCCTTTTTATCTGTTAAAGTAGGTTTAAATTACAGAAGAAGAGTTTTGTCTTCGCCCATACCCATCATGCCGTCGAGGACGTATTTCTTACCGTCTTCGTCACGCAGATAACCTTCGAGTTCTCCGAATGCGACGTAGTAGTCGATATTGACGACGAGTGCGTGCATTATCATCGGGTTCATATTGTAGACCTTGAATTTGAGATTGACCATATCGTGCTCGTCTTTGATTATCCACTCGGAGTGGTCGTAGAAATCCTTGCTTTCGGGACTTCTTGTGAACTTGACGGGCGGAAGGATACTCGTTGCGCCTTCGAGCCAGAGAATGTTCTCGTTGTATTTTTCTTGGTCTATGGATTGGTTGCGAGTGAGGTTGAACGCAAGCCATTTTTCTTCGCCGTCAACCTTGCATTTGCCCATGGTGGTCACCCAGTCGTAGTGTGCGCGACGGGGATAGAATCCTCTGTGGTCGTCAACGACTGCGGTGCTGTCATCGTCGGTGAGCATTTCTTCGCCGTTGATGACAAGTCTGCCCTCTGCCTTGAAGAAGTCTTTTTGGCTGTAAAGAGGACGATTCTTTCCAAACGGTATGCTTGCAACGCAGGGTTTTGAAAGGCGGGTGAGAGTGAAGTTGTATTCGATGGTCGCTTCGCCGTAGTTTTCCTTTATTGCCTTGACTATGGTTTTGTCCTTTCGTGTGACGGTGATGAGGCATTTGCCCTTGTGGTTGCCGCTAAGTTCGCACTTGCCGTCTTGGAAATTGTTGACGTATTTGACGTGCGATACGGGGGTTTGACCTTCCGCAACCGCGCCGTTGATGAGGTTGGGCGCAATGACGGTGTCTTTTGACTTGAGGTTGGTGTCCCAGCAGTAAACTTTTTTGGTGCGTTTGTCGTAGAAGATATTGAGCGTCTTTCCGAAGATGCCCATATCGCATACGACTGCGAGCAACACGCCGTTTTTGAGGTGAACTTCGGTTGCTTCCCAAAGCGTAAGTTTGAGGCGGTTCATGCATTGCGGAGCGCGAGTTGGCTTTTTGAGTTTGACCAAATCCATTTGCTCGAATTCTTTGTCAAACGTTCCGAATGCGCATATGCCTTTTTCGTCAACCATACTTTTAGGGGTTGGTACGGCGCGTCTTTTTGGGTCGATATACTTTGAATATTCTCCCATAATCTCTTTCTCCTTTATCAATATAATATATCAATGCGATAGCATAAATATTTCGTTATTTTCATATTTGTTGCACAAAAACGGTTTTTATCTTGCGGATATTTCGCCATAAACTACCGTTTTGTGCAAAAAACGCCTTATCTCGTTTGCTCGTCGATTTTCTCGACGAAGTTGCAGAGGATTCCAAACGTGTTTGCAAGACAATCCTTGTCAACGTCCTTTGCAACGTCAAGTCTCGTGTGGTAATAGCGCGGTAAATTGAAGTTCATTGCCGTCACGCAAACGCTGTTGAAGCCGCCTTCCGTGTATGCTGCGGCGTCGGTTGCCCCGAGAGCAACGCTTCCTTTTTTGCAAGCAATACATTCCTCTTTGCAAGCGTCAAGCCAAATTTGAGTCGCCTCGGGATCGCATTTGATAAGCCCGTTCATATCTTTGTGATTGACAAGCATATGGTCTTGCTCGCGCAAAGTGTCGAGGCAAAGTATGGTCGTGGGGCAATCTTTGAAATCGTTTTTGTGCGCCTTTACCCACGCTTTTGCGCCGCGCAAACCTGCCTCTTCGCCGCCTGCGCAGATGCAACCGACTTCGGTGTTTTCAAATTCTACGCCGTTGTCTTTGAGCGCTTTGAGAAAACTTATGCCCATTGCGCAACCTGTAAGATTGTCCGTTGCGCCGTCTGCGACGATGCGCGGATTGAACAGGAAGTACATAAGAATCCAGAACGGCACGAATGCGCCGCTTACGCCGAGAGCGATGAGCAAGGACGTGTTTTCAACGGGCTTGAACATACCTCCGATTACGCACTCCGCGATTGCGACTGCCGTGAGATACAATATGCCGACGATAGAAATCAGGAAGTGCGCGATAAACGCTTTTCCGCCGAGATAGTAGTTGAGAGTCCACTCGTAAGCGGCGTCTGCGTGTCCGCTTATGATGACTCTGCGTTTGACCTCGCCGGTCGGTTTTTTGATTGCCATCATGTTGAGGGATTCGCGCTTTGGGAAGAGCGGATCAACGACCTTGCGATACAGCACGAACTCCAAAATCATTATTTCCATGCCGATTGCGACGAAAATGAGCGAGAGCATGGGCATAAAAAACGCAGCGACGAAAGCTCCGAGAATGAGCGTCACCGTGATGTAAATCCAGCCCATAAACGCGAGCGTATGTACGTCGTATTTTTCGGTGGTCACGGAGTCGGCGTAGGGAGCGACTTCTTGTGCCATATAGTTGATAGCGTCTTTTTCGCATTGACTTCCGCAATCGCGTTTGCCGAAAGCGGACGTAACGTGCGAGATAAAGTCAAACATATAGTTTGCGCTTTGCCCTTTGTTTTGCTTGAGTTTTTCGAGTTTCATAATTTCCTCACTTCGCATGTGCGTTATAGTTAAATTATAAATATATTTTATTTGAAAATCAATATACAAATGTACGATTTTTCGTCAGATTCGTCACGGTGTATTACAGTTTTATGCTTTGGATGCAACCGTTTCTCCGTACACTTTTGCGATGCGGGCAATCATTTCGGTGTGAGTGAAAGTCTTGTGATATACGATCGTCGTTTCGCGCGTCATGCTGAGATTTTCGATGGGGAGCGCAACAAGTTGTCCTTTGCGTATTTCCTTATAACAGGTGTTTTTGGAAAGAATGGATACCCCGACGTCTTTTTTGACGAGATTTCGTATCGTGGCGATGCTGTCAACCTCGATTATAACGTCGAAGTTGTCCACCGATTCGCCGATTGATTCGAGTGCGGCGTTGAATTTTTCTCGCGTGGACGAGGAGGGCAGACGCAAAATCAAATGCTGTTTTTTGAGTTCCTGCAAAGATATTGACGCTTTTTTCGCAACGGGGTTTTGCGACGAGGCAATGCATACGAGCATATCCGTGTCGATTATTGTGAATCTGAAGTCGGGATTTGTGGGTTTTTCCTCGATAATCGCCATATCTATCTCAAAGTTTTCAAGCATATTATAAAGATTTTTTATGGTATCAGTAATAAAAGTTATCGATACGTTATCTTCACCGAGTGCGATTTTCGACAATGCCTCGATCATAAGCCCGCTTTCTTGCGTGTGGGTGATGCCTATACGAATTTTGTATATGTTCGTCTTTGCGTTTTTGATTTTGTCCTTCATTTTCTCGCAAAGCGCGCGCATTCTTTTAGCATACAAAAGTGCGATTTCACCCTCTTCGGACAATACGATTTCGCCTTTTTTTCTCAAAAAAACGGGAGTGCCGAGTTCTTCTTCGAGTTTTTTGATGTGGTGCGATACAGCAGGTTGTGTCAGCGAAAGAATTTCGCCCGCTTTGGTGAAGTTTTTGGTTTCGCACACGGTGATGAATGTTTCAAGTTTGTCGTCAAGCAATGACACGATATCCTCCTATTATTACGATGATTTATGTTTTCATAAATTATCATAATTTGACTTTATGTTTTAATCATCATAGCATATTAGCACGAAACAAACAAGAGGCATTTGAATTTTCATTGCCAAAGAGGCGAAAATGTTGCTAAAAAACTTTTCATCGGTGGGACAAGCGATAATATCCATAGCAGTAATGCTCCTTGCAGGCTATATTATGTCGCGCGTTACGAAAAAATTAAGGCTTCCCAACGTGACGGGATATATCGTTGCCGGAATCATCATCGGCCCGTATTGCATCGACGTCATCCCTACGCAAGTGGTGGAAGGGATGAGTTTTCTTGCCGATATCGCACTTGCGTTTATCGCGTTCAGCACGGGTGAATTTTTCACGTTGTCCACGCTCAAGAAAAACGGTGCAAAGAATATTGTTATTACGGTTTTCGAGGCATTGCTTGCGTCGCTGGTCGTGTTTTTGGTGATGTATTTTGCACTCGGGTTGAGTCTTGCGTTTTCAATCGTTCTCGGTGCGTTAGCGGCGGCAACAGCGCCTGCGTCTACGATGATGACTATTCGCCAGACGGGTGCAAAGGGCGATTTCGTCGATACGCTTTTGCAAGTCGTTGCGCTCGACGACGTAGTTGGACTCGTAGCGTTTTCGGTGGCAATTGCTGTCGCCACGGCGTCGCTTGCAGGCGTTGTGACGTTCAAAAACGTTGCGCTTCCTATCATATACAATATAGTCGTGTTCGTGATTGGCGGAGCGTTGGGGTTTTTGCTCAAATTGTTGCTCGGAAAGCACTCCACGGACAATCGTCTTATCATTGCAATTGCCGTTATTTTTTCGTTTTGCGGACTTTGCACGTTGCTTGACGTATCGCCGCTTCTTGGGTGTATGGCAATGGGCACGGTGTACAGAAACGTGGCAAAAGACGACAAATTGTTCAAACAACTCAACTATTTCTCGCCGCCCATTCTGTTGCTTTTCTTCGTGCGCTCGGGTGTAAATTTCAAACTCGACGCGCTCGTAAGTTCGGGCGGTTCGGTGGCAGGAGTGTCCTTGCTCGTTATAGGCGTCGTATATTTCTTCACGCGAATCGCAGGCAAGTACGCAGGCTCGTTCCTCGGTTGTCTGTGCGTCAAAAAAGACGCGAAAGTGCGAAATTGGCTCGGGCTTGCACTAATTCCGCAAGCAGGAGTTGCCATAGGTCTTGCCGCGCTCGCTTCGCGCACGATAGGCGGTGAAACGGGCAGCGCAATGGAAACCATAATTCTTGCCTCGAGCGTGCTCTACGAACTCATAGGTCCTGCCTGCGCAAAACTGTCGTTGTATCTGTCAAAGTCGTATTCAAACGATATCGACAAGGTAGTGCCCGATTCGCAAATAGAAGGGTCCGAGCAGAAAAACGAAGTGCAACTTTTGATTGAAAAAATCCAAACAATCAGGCAATCTCTGCCTGCTCCCGAAAGACAAACCGAAGAAGAAAACGCTTTCGACGAGGCGGCAGAAGAATACTATATTCTCAATTCGAGACAACGTGTAAAGAGATAGGAGGAAGATATGAATTATATTGATCCGCTTGCAAAACTTATGGGGGAATGGGCGTGGAACGTCACGGTTTATTCCATACTTTTGAGGGTTATCGTACCCTTTATATTCGCCTTTTACGTCGGCTGTGAACGCTCGACGAAAGGGCATACTGCAGGGCTTAAAACCTTCATTTTGCTGTCGCTTGCGTCAACTTCGTGTATGATTATCGACAGGGCGTTGGGACTTGCTTTTCCGATTTGCTCGGCAGGTGCGGTGATAGGCACTGCAATGCTGAGCGGAAACTCGATTCTGTTCGGCGCAAAGAATCAGATAAAAGGACTTACGACGTCGGCGTGGCTTTGGACGTGCAGTATTTTCGGATTGCTGTTCGGCGCAGGTCTTTATACCGTCGCGCTTATTCTTGCCGCCGTGTATATCGTGATTTTGCAGTTTTTCCCCGCGCTCGAAAAATACCTGAAACAGCGCTCCAATCACTTCGAGTTGCATCTCGAATTGCTCAACAAAAACGATTTGCCCGCGTTTATGACCACTTTGCGAGAACTTGGAATGCGCATAGACGACGTGGAACTCAACTCTGCGTTCATCAATTCGGGATTGAGCGTGTATGCGCTGAAACTCACCATCGAGAGCAAAGAACTCAAAAAATACAAAACTCACGACGAAATCATTGAGGCGTTGAGGAGCATCGAGTATATCCATTACGTTGAGGAAAAATAAAAAAATCATCGCACGAGCGATGACTTAAAACTGAATTTTGCGGGCGGATGGGAGGGAAATGCTATATCTATAGCAAGATCAGGGTTTTCGGAGTTTTCCGTCAAGCCCTTTTATCAAAAAGCATCTTCCGACGACGGTGTCGAGGCTCACTTGCCCGAATACGCGGCAATCGGAGGAGTGATTGCGGTTGTCACCCATACAAAACACGTTGCCTTCTTCGACGTAGAAGTCGAGATCTTGATCGTAAATTGCGGGCTCTTGATCGTTTGTATAATCTTCAACGAGAAGTTGTCCGTTGAGATATACCGCATTGTCTTTGATTTGGACGTGGTCGCCTCCGATTGCAATCACGCGCTTAACGAGCGTTCTGCCGGCAAACGTCCCCTTGTCGGGAACGAAAACCACGATATCCCCCCGTTTTATTTTTGCCATTTTATTCAAAAACAGCGTTTCGCCGTTGTTTTCGTCGTCGTCGAGATTCGCTCCGTTTCCGCCGTCGAGGGTGGGGTACATGGAAATTCCGTCAACCGTGAACGTGTCAAGAACGAAATACTTGAGAAGAAGCGCAGTCGCTATTGCCAAAACAATGACCAAAAGCACGATTGCAACGGACGTGGCAATGCGCCTAGTGCGTGCTTTCGGATCTTCTAACGGCGGGTCTTGTATAAATAAAATTGTTCGCATATCAAAGTATATTATCGACGAATTCGATTATTTTCAAATCCACAAAAAGTTGTTGAGAACGATTCCGTCCGAGTCCTCGATTTCAATTGCTTTGACCACCGAGAACGAGGATAGGGTGCGTCCTTCTTCGCTCTTGAAATCTGCGGTTTCAAACAGCAGTTTTTGCCAGAATTCTCCGCCTTTCAACTTTGTGCGAGCAGTGTATTTTTTGAGGTCGGGATAGGTGTAAACGGATACGCTCAGCCCTCTTGTCTCTTTTGAATAGGCGTCGATATGCAAAATTGCAGAACGATTTATCGACGACATCTCCTGTATGCTTCTGCAAAGGGTTATGTTGCCTTTCTTTGCAGATATGCCTTTTATCGAGAACGGACCTTCCGCAACGAACAGAATGTCGTCGTCAAGCAGTGTATCGTCTGTCTTTGCAATGAAATTGCCTTTTCCCATGCTTCCGTCGTAGATTATATTCGAGATTCTCGGCGTCGTTTCGACGGTTTCGACGTTGTGCTTTGCAGGGATTATGCTTGCGACTTTTGTGGAAATCACGTTCTCGTCGGGGTAGACGAGGGTTGCGTAGGCAACGATGAGTTCTTCGGTGTCGTAAACGGGTACGTCGCACACGTATTCGTGTTCGCCGACTTTTTGACGCACGTCGAAAGACTGCCAATATCTCTGTTTCGAGGACGGTTCGCCGTAACTGACGAAAAGCGTGCGCTTGTCGGCTTTTGTAACGGTGCTCATTTTGACGTACAGTTTTCCGTCGGTCGTTTCAAAACGCATGGTAGGAGCGACTAACGGCGTCGTTGAAGTTGCCAGATGAGTTCTCAGCCACATAATTATTGCCAGATAGACGCTCTTTGTGATTTGCATATCACACGAATCTGACACTATGAGTTGTTTTACGTCGGACTTGACGAGATCGAGCATATCGCCCATTCTGTCAAGGTCGCAGCATATAGAATCTCGTGTGACTACGGCAAGAGTGGGACAGTTGACGAACATGGCGTACGTTTCTGCACCGACGCCGGTCGAATATGCGAGTTGCTCGTCGCCAGACGGTATGTCACTACCTAAAAATCTTGCGTTATGCTCTGCCCAACGGTAACCTCCGCCGTTGATGGCAACCAAAGATTTCACGCGTTTGTCAGTGCCTGCGACCAGCCAACTGAGTTGCGAGCCGATGCCGAATCCGGTGATTCCGATACGATCTGCGAGCACGATGCTTTGCTCTTGCATCAAGCTTATTGCGCGTCTTGCGACTTCCGTCCATACGAACCAAGGCGTCTTGCGCGCACCGTTTTCTATGTCGTCAAGATGCTCTTTGCATTCGGGATAAACGGCAAAACTCAAATCTTGAGGATACGACGTTTTTGAATCTTCTTTTGTGCCGCAATAATCGAGCGCGCAGGTCACAAAACCTTCTTCGACGAGCATACGCATTGCGTCCGCCGAGTGCGGATTCTCAAACGACGGCAACACCAAAACGGCAGGACGTGCGTCTTGCCAGCGTGCGTCGTAATAAAAACTGCAACATGCACGAATGCGCCCCTCTTTTGAGGTTTCCGCAGTGAAGATCTGCTTAGAGCAGACGATGTTATCCGTTGTTTGACACGAGATTATTGAGGCTTCCAAAGGCGCTATGCGCGGATCGAACCCCTCCCATACCTCTGTCGGAGTCATAAACTTGAGTTCCATACCTTGCATTATACCTCAAAAACAGAACAATGTAAAGAAATAAAACTTTTATATCAAGTATATCGGGCGCAGAGCGCGTGCGTGTGTGAGAGATTTTATCAAGCGATTGATCGCCGTAATCGTCGGTTGCCTCTTTTATGTAGGATAGCGCCGATGCTTTCAGGCTCGAAGCATATTCCTCGCACATTTTTTTGACCGTTTCGTCGTCGGGCAGAAGAAAATCCATACGTCACCTCATCGGCAGTATATGCCGATAATCGAAAAAGTGTTTTTTAGCGCCGTTTTTCAACCGGATTCGCGAACCGATATGGCAACTTTCGGAGTGAACGTGAGAGTGTCCAAGCAGTCTTCCTCGAGAGTGCGCCCGACGGACTGATAAACTTTGGATTGCAAGGATAGAAAATCTATGCCTATTTCTTTTGACAATTCGTACATTTCGGAAAGTCGTTTTTCAATGTCTTTGGCAAGAGCGTCGGCATATCGGACGACTATATCGTCTGCGGTTGAAAGCACTTTGTCTGTGGGAATTTTTTGGACGTCGGCAAAGTCGGCGGAAAGCAATATCTTTGCAGTCACGTTTCTTTTGTCGGCTTTGGTTTTTACGTCTTTTTTGAGTATTTTGAATTCGATAGTACCCCCGTCTATTGCGGTGTAATTGAGAGTTCCCGTCACGTCGTGACTGTGATAAAGTGCCAAAATCTCTGCGTATTCGTTTTCGAGAATATAGTTCTTTTCGTCGTTGAAAACAAGTGCGCGCGATATGTCGAACTCAAAAGTATCGTCGTCGCCGCCTCCCGTTTCGGTGAGAGGAGAGTCCGTTTTTTGAGCAACGATATACGGAATAACGTTGGATTTGCTCCTTGACAAAGAGCGCGCAAGAAAGTCTTTTGCGGTGGTGCGAATCATCCCGTCAGAACCTTCTTCGTTGACGAGTGCCTGCTGTAAAAAGAAGGGTGAACTTATGGTCGTTCCGATGCGCAAAGACAGCATTTCCGAGGGAGATTTGTTGCCTGTGACGAATATCGTTTGCTCGGACAAAGCGTACATCCCCGTCAACGGGTAGACGAGTTGCATATGGTCGAGTTTCAACGCCGCAGTTGACACAAACACGACGTTACAGTGCGAAAGCGATATGATTAAACCCATTTTGCGCGCAATGACGTCGAGCGCACCCGCAATCGTTCCGCCCTTTGCAGAAGTGCATACGAAACTAGTTTGCGAGGTGTCGCCGCTTGACGAGCCGACCAAAACCGCTTGTGTGCTGACCTCAAACGTTTCTTCCGATTCGTCGTAATCGATGCCTATGCCGAGCACCACTGCGGACTTTGACAACGACGGCGTTTCAACGAGTCTTCCGAAAACGATGAGCGTCACTGCGATTGCAAAAAACACAAACCATTTCGTGCGCATAAGATATGAAGATATTTTGAGTTTTTTCATTGCGCTTCTCCTTTGGTTGCGTTTTGCTTGAAGGAGAAAAGCACTCCGTCGTTTTCGCTGTCAGGTAGCGCTTCGAGTTTTGCTATCGAAACGTATTCGCAATCGAGGGCGGCGTACAGATGCGGAAGTCGTTTCTTTTTATGTTTCGCAACGGCGAAAAGCGCCACCGGTAAGGCAAAAGCGACAGCGCTCAACGCATATCCGAAATTGCCCAAAGCAACGTCCGTCACCTCTTGCAAGGAAGAGGAGAAAAGAGCGCTGCAAAGCACTGCAATCGGACATATGATTTTTGACGGTGCGTCCAAGCCGAGCGCACGCTTGCACGCTTCATTTGCGCCGTCGTATAAAAACGCAAGCGAATAAAGCGACATCATTATTATGCCGAACAGATTCGTCCATTCCATTCTACCGATTTCAAGCGAAAGTTGGTTGAAACTCGCAATGTGTATCAGCAAGTCTTTGACCATTTTGAGCGCGTTGCCGTAAAGCGCCACTCCGATGAGTACGATAAGGTTGGCAATCGCCCACGTGGTTGCGATGCCGAGGGTTATATACGGTTGTTTTTTGTTGCGAAGTCGCACGAAGACGAAAGGGAACAAATCGCCGAGCCAAAGTCCGTACTTTGGCATCGTGAGAAGTATCTCGCTCGGTTGCTTCGAGAATATCGGCAGATTTCGTCCGAAATCCAAGTCCGAATCCAAAAACGCAAGATTGAGAATTATCACCGCCAAAAACAGCGGAGCGAAGAGTTCGCAACTTCTCGCGATTGCGCGAGTGCCTTTCAATCCAAGGTATACTACGGGCAACAAAAACAAAACGTAAATCAGAAAAGGTTGCGTTCCCGTGAATAATTCGTGGGTCAGGTACGAGGTGCAGTAGCAGAAATAAAACACGGTTTTCAGCACGAGCCAGCAGGACGCAAAGAGACAGATAATCTTGTATGCAACGCTGTTCGTTGCCCTCAAAAGTGCGTCGCCGCCCATGCGTGCAAAAGCAAATATAAAGGCGGCGCAAACGCCTTCCACGGCAGTGAAACCGAGAAAAATCCAAAACGTAGACGAGCCGAATTCCGAGGAAATAATCCCGGGGGCAGAGGACAACTTAAAAGCAAAACCCACCGCTATTATTATTGCGGCGGCTTGTGAATTGTATATCGTGCCGAGAGGCAGATTTTTGCGTAATCCGTGTTTTATTGTGCTATTGTTCATATATAAACCTTTGAATCGTCATTTTTTGCGTATGCGCCTACGGTTTTGCGTGGGTATGGAATACGGTCGCAATTCCATAGCCGACGAGTCTGCTTTCAAAATGCCGTCCTGCAAATCGGGAGATATTCTCGGAGCGTACGGCGCAAGATACGGCGTGCCGAAATTCTCCAAAGAAGCAAGGTCTGCGATGATGATTATGGTGAGAATTATCATTCCCACAAAACCCAAAACCGCACTTATGCAAAGATACAAAAAGCGGAGAATCGACATAGGTCCGACCTGATCGGGCACGCAGAATATTCCTATTGCCGACAGCGCTACGACGAGTACGGACGGAGAAGATATAAGTCCCGATTTCACGGCGGTGTCGCCAAGCACGATTGCGCCGACGACTGATAGAGATATGCCGAAATAACGAGGCATACGAATGGATGCCTGATTGAGCACTTCAAAAAGCGTGAGGACTATCAGCATTTCGATTGCGGGCGGAAAAGGTATATTGGTCGTCGCCGCCATAAGGGTCATAAGAAACTTTATGGGTAGCAATTGAAAGTGATAGGTTTGAAGAGAAATATACGCGGCAGGAAGAAGCACGGTGAGCATTGCGCCGAACATACGAAACATTCGTATCATAGAGGCGCGCCAATCCCCCGAATAATAGTCGTAGCCGTCCTGAACGTCCTCGAAAACGAGGTAGGGCAGAGTGATTGCAATAGGTGAACCGTCAACGATTATAACTACGCGCCCTTCGAGCAATTTTGCCGTTGCGACGTCGGGTTTTTCCGTCGTGCCTGCCTGTATGAAGAACGAGTTTTTCTTGGTCTGAATAAAGGACAAAACGTAGGCACTGTCCACTATGCCGTCCACGTCGATTTTCTCGATTTTTCGACAGAGCCTGTCAACGATTTGCTTGTCGGCAACGCCCCTTATATACATAAGAGCAACCGTGGTTGACGAGTATCTGCCCACTTGAAACGTTTTCATCACGAGGTCGGGTGATTTGACGCGCTTTCGTATGAGGGACATATTGGTTTTTATCTCTTCGATAAAACCCTCGCGCGGACCTTTCATAACCGACGAGGTGGGCGGTTCGCCTATCGCTCTCGACGCAGGTTTGCGCAACGAAAAGACGAAAGCGTTTTTTTCTCCCTCGATATAAAACGCAATATCGCAAGCGGCGATATTTCCCGGGGACTCCTCTACGGGGACGACTTCGATTTCGTCTGCGTAGGCAACCGTGTTCTGCAACGATTCGAGAAACGGTTCTTCTATACCGTCGCAATTTTTGAGAGGTCGCACGACGTCCTGTTCAAAGAGAATTTTGTCGATATTGCCGTCGATATAGGCAAAAAGACAGCGTTTGTCGCCCACGTCCAAACGACGACACTTGAAGTCGTCGCTGTATGAAAAAGTTTTTTTCAAATCTCGCTGCAAATCGTCGATATTCACATTGTACAGTGTTGCCAAATCGATAGGTTTATAAACGGTGTTCAAGCAACAAAAAACCGCTCTCCAAAAGAGAGCGGCAAGTATACGATTAAGTTTTATGATTATTTTTCGGTGTTTTCGGTGTTTTCTTTTTCTTTTTTGTCTTTGGGTTTGCGGAAAACCACGAATTTTTGCCACATAAATTCGAGGGCGAAGTTGATTATCATAACGGTTGCTTGCGCAATCAAACCTGCTCCGTCTACACTCATGTGCGCAGATAGAAGGTGTTTTATTGTCCAAACATACCATGTTTGGAACGGGTAGAACGGAACGTAGAACAAAAATGCCAAGATCATGGCTTTTGGTACGTTGCTTGCGTCTTTGAATGTAAATTTTCTGTTAAATGTAAAGTTCCAGACGATTGAACAACAAAGAGCAACCGTCGTTGCGACGAACGTGACCAAATCCATTTCTTCGACGATAAAAACAATCTTTTTACCGCTCTGGGGGATTGCTGCTTGCAATATTGCAAAGACAACAATTTGAATAATGCCTGCGCTTGCCGCACAAAGAGCGTATTTGATGAATTGCATCACGCCTTTTCTTTTCTCTTTTTTAGCGTTTTTCTCGGCTTGTTTCAGGCTTGTTTCGTACAAAATTCCCTTGGGAGATTCGATTGGCGTTTCTTCCGTTTCGGGCGTTGTTTGCTCTATGATTTGGTCATTGGTGTTTTGGTCTTGTTCCATAATTTGCTCCTATGAAAACAGTTTATCATAACGAAGTGAAATGTCAATACCGCTTAAAGAATCTTTGCGCTTAAAAGTCGTTTTGGTGATAGAAACGGGCTTGACGATAAAGAATTAAATTTCCCCCTGCGCTTTGTGCGCCGGGCAGTTGCCAACAGACGGCGCAGTCGCTTGTACTACGCACACAAGGCTCGCCGCCTTGCGACTCGTGTTCCGTCTGCGAATAAGTGTCGTATCCTAAAAGGCTATAAAATAGATGAATAACAAGAAGGCGCACCCTTGGCACAAAACCCAGCGTACCGACGTACGTGATTTTGTGAAAAGAGTGCGCTACCGAAGTTAGTCGCTATTTTACAGCCTTTTAGTTGATTCCTTGCGCTATCATAGCGTCCGCCACCTTCTTAAATCCTGCAAGGTTTGCGCCTTTGACGAGGTTGTAATCGAGGCCGTATGCGTCGAGTGCGCCGCAGATTTGAGTGTGGATACCTTTCATGATTTGTTTGAGTTTTGCGTCCACTTCTTCTTTCGTCCAAGCAAGACGTTCGCTGTTTTGTGACATTTCAAGTCCGCTCGTTGCAACGCCGCCTGCGTTGACCGCTTTGGACGGGGTGACGAGAACGCCGTGTTCTTGCAAATATGCGATTGCCTCGTTGGTGGTGGGCATGTTGGAAACTTCGTTGAGCACGGGCACGCCGAGTTTGACCATTGCCACAGCGTCGTCCAAAAGAACTTCGTTTTGTCTTGCGCAAGGCATATAGACGTCTGCTTTGACGTTGCCCCACGGCTTCTTGCCTGCGACGAATTCGCAGCCGTATTTGTCGGAGTAGTCTTGCACTCTGTTGCGGTTGGAGGCACGCATTTCAAGCAAGAAATCGATCTTTTCGCCGCTCACGCCGTCCGGATCGTAGATATATCCGTCAGGACCGGAGAGGGTGATGACTTTGCCGCCGAGTTCGTCGATTTTCTTTGTAGCGCCCCATGCGACGTTGCCGAAACCACTCAAACAAAAGGTCTTGCCTGCGAGGTGTTCGCCTTGATGTTTGAACACTTCTTCAAGGAAGTAGGTTGCGCCGAAGCCCGTTGCTTCGGGACGAATGAGAGAACCGCCGTAACTGAGGCCTTTTCCGGTGAGAACGCCGTTTTCGTAAGCGCCGACGATTTTCTTATATTGACCGAACAAATAGCCGATTTCGCGACCGCCGACGCCCATATCGCCTGCGGGAACGTCCATATTAGGTCCGATATGACGATAAAGTTCGTTCATAAAGGATTGGCAGAAACGCATGATTTCGGAATCGCTCTTGCCGGTGGGATCGAAGTCCGCGCCGCCCTTTGCGCCGCCCATAGGAAGGGAGGTGAGGGAGTTTTTGAAAGTTTGCTCGAAACCGAGGAACTTCATTGCGTCGAGGTTGACGTCCTTTTGGAATCTCAAACCGCCCTTGTAAGGCCCGATAGCATTGTTGAATTGAACGCGGAAACCGCGGTTGACGTGATAATTTCCGTTGTCATCCATCCAAGGAACGCGGAACATAATCTGTCTGTCCGGTTCGACGAGGCGCTCGAGGATGACGTTTTTGCGCATCAATTGCTCGTTTTGCTCGATAGCCGGAGTCAAAGACGTGAGAACCTCTTTGACGGTTTGCATAAATTGAGGCTGATTTGGATTTTTCAATTCAGTCTGCTCTATGACTTCACTGATGTATGACATATTTTCCTCCTGAACTCGGCGTATTGCCGATTTATGATTAAATAATATACTTTTAGAATGTCAAAATCAACCCCGAAATAAAAATCGAAGAGGTCAGTTCAAAGATTAATTTCACGAAACGATAAATATGCACACAAAACCCGTGAAGTGTCGATTTTTTGAAAGGACGGCGGCATATAATTTATAAAAAGGCGGTGTAAACAGGGAATTTTTCAACGTCTTGTGAGAGTATAGAGGGGTATCACGCAACATATTGGGCGAGCAAATTTTCTTGAAAATCGTATTGAATTATGTTTTGGGATATGCTATGATAGTACAGTAAATCATATTCGGGTGCGCTCGCACACACGTGCGTTGCAATCTCAAATCAATGAGGAGAAAGTTATGAGCCAAACTCAACAGTACAAAAAGGTCAAGTTGTACCGCACCCTCAAAGTGGTGTTCTATATGCTTGGTCTTCCCTTGTTCCTGGTTGCGGTGTGCTTCACCGCGGTCAGATTCATCGGCCACGATCCGTTTATGGGAGATACGACTTTCACAACCGGATTGGGCTTCTTCAAGCAGGCGGAATCTTACATTACCGCACCTGCGCTTTACGGCGTTTGGATCGGCTTCGGAGTGTGGGCGTTCATTTCAATCGTGCACATTGTCCTGAGCAAAACCGTAAAGAATCCGCGCGTGAGAATGTTCTCCGTGGTTGCGGTGTGCATGGCGGTTATGCTTCTTACCGGCGTCGTTATGGACGTTGCGCTTGAAAAGCAGGTTACCGCTTTGCAGGAACAGTATGCAGGCACGGACGTCGTCGTCAACGATTATAAGACGCAACTTTCTTATTATCGTACGGTTTCGTCGAACGCAGTCAAGAAAAACGACACGCTCAACCTTATCGCCCAAGTCGATTTGCTTAAAAACGCCTACAACGTAGAGATGGAAGGCGCGGACAAGAGCGGTGTGGCAGGCAATATCTCCAACAAGCCCGTCACTTATTTCTCCGTCATTTCCGACGACGGCAAACAGGGCGTAGATATCAGTTTCCGAGCACAAACCGTTAAAAAGGACGGAAAAGACGTTAAAACGGGATTGTACGAACTTGACGTTGACGAAACGAAAGGCAACACGATCAAAGGCGACGACAAGGACTTGCTCAGAGATCATAAAAACAATTTCAAAGACGCTTTCAACGAGAAATACAACGAGGTTGCAGAGGGTGAAAAGGGATACAATCCTTACGCTTACAAACAAAGCCCCGAATATAACCAAATTATCAGACTCAAACCGAACGGCGAGGGCAAACTCGTCATCAACGGAACGGTCTATTCTCATTATTTCTACAAAATGAAAACTACCAAAGCCGGCGAAGACATTTACGTTTGGTATGCAAGAGATCTTGCTCCCGACACTCTCGACGATTCCGATCTCACGAACGTCACGTTCCCCACGAGAGACGGCATCTACGGCACGGGTATTTACAACAGCAACGGTATGCTTTCGGACGGCTGGGTGTTCAGCCTCGACAACGTGCTGAATATTTTGGACGATTACTATTCCGCACAGGAAGATATCGAGAAAAACGGCTACGACAAACAATTCGCAAAAGTTTATGCGGCTGCGTTGCAAGCGCGTGAAGATTACTACACGGGCAAAATCGCAGATCCCGAAACCAAAGAAAAATGCCCCGAATGGCTGCAAGCACTCTATCAACAAGAGATAGATTTTGCGGACAATTTCTCGCTCACTCGCAACGGACTCGATTATCTCATCGCAAAAGTCGGCGCATTGCTCGGCAACAACCACTTGTTTGACTTCTTGCTCAAAACGGGCGACGAAAACGGCGTTGACCAAGTCATCGGCAAACTTCCCGAATCCTTCGGACTCGGCGCAATCCTCGGTCCTATTCTTACGACCTTGCAAAAGGGCGCAAGTTTCAAAGGCGCGCCGTTCAATATGACCGATGAAACGTTGACGACCGTTCTTGAATGGGTCAAACCGCTCCTCGGCGTGAACGTTGACACCGAAATTCACGATTTGTATCTTATGGTCACTTACGCAGGCGCAGAAGACGGTTGGGGCAACGTCAGAGACGGTCTTTACGTCGCTCTCGTCAAAGACGGCGGCCCGGTCACCGACGAAGCAGGCAACGTGACTTATCCGATGGGCACCGATCAAAGAAAGGCGGACGAAGGCGGCGACGTGCTTGTCGATATCGACTTCACGGACGCATTCGTACAAGTGGGCGATGACGGCAACGTCGAATATAATTTCGACCTCGATCACCTCAGCACTTTCCTCAACACCGCACTCAACGGATTGATGACCAAACTCGGCACGACGATGCCCGATATTATGAACGGCACCGCTCCCGGCATTGCGGGAACGATCGGCACGGTTCTCAAGTTGTTCATCAAAGAAATGGACGTTGACGGCAACACTTATTACGGTCTTACGATCAGCGGCATCAAGATTCCGCTTCTCGATTCTACTAAAAACTTCGCAATCGACGTTTCGGGAATCTTGACGGGATTGCTTGACGGATTGTATTTCTATCAATCTCCGGCGATCAAACCAGTGTGGGAGTTCTACACTTGGAAAGCAACCAAATCCACTTTGGCGGCGGCAGAGGCTTATGAAAAATACGAAAGAGCCAACTATGAAGCCACCGCATTCGGATCGATGATCGGCTCGACGCTCGTTGGCGACACCATCGGTGCGGGCACTTATCCTTCTGCTCTCGGTCTTACGTCTTTGACGGCAGTCAGACAACTCAAAGCGGATTTGAGTTATAAACCCAAATTCTATCCTCTTTACGGCGTACGCGATATGCTGTTCTTCTTCTGCGGAATCGTAGTATTGTTCTACTTCTTGAGTTTCGTTGCACAAGAGAAAGAACTCGAATACGCAAACGGCACGGTCGTTGCAGAAGAAAAGAGGGCAAAGAAAGCGAAAAAAGCCCAAAAAGCGGATTTTGAAGTGGACTTTGCCGAGAACGGACAAAACGAAGTCGTTCAAGACGAAGAAACGGTGCAAAACGCAGGGGAGGACCTTCAAATCCCTGTAGACGAGAATTCTGACAAGGAGGTGCTGTAATCTATGAGCGATCAAGTTATGAATGAAGAAATGAACCAAGAAGCTTTGGATCAACAACTCGCACAAGACGAACAAGTCCTCGAAAACGACGATATGCTCAATCGCGACGCAGACGGCAACGTGATACCCGCATTCCCCGTCAGCAAACGCACCAAGAGAGATCAGAGCAAGACGGCAGTGCTTTACAGCGTTGCTTCGATACTTCTTCACGTTCTGGCTTATCTGCCAATTCTCGTGGTGGCGTCCGTGCTCGGCGTAAAATGCTACAACCTTATGCCGTATTATTCGTTCTGGCCGTTCGTAGGCGTGATTCTTGCGGGCGTCCTCGGACTCGTATTTATGACGGTTGCACTCGTCGTAAACAGAAGAAAATCCAAGAGCAACATTCGCACGAAGACGGTCAAGGTTCTCATTGCGTTCGTGTGCCTCACGACGGGATTCGGTCTTATCCTGACCTACGTTTTCCCCGACGTTATCTCTTTTGCAACGCAAAACACGCTCTATTGCGAAGATTTGTACTACAACGGTGAAAACCAAGCCGAACATAACGCATCTCTCGAGAGAGACCTGATTATGTACAACCTTCTCAACGGAAACCTCAATCAATACGACGAAAAGGGTAAGATTGCCAAAAACGGCGACTTCTCGTACAAGACTCTCGTTGCGCACGACGAGGACAACGGCGTCATCACCAACTACAAGAATTCCGAGATCCAAAAGAGCGTCAACTCGTATACTTCAAAGTATAAAAAGACGGGTGTAAAAGGTATTCAAACCGAAATCGACGCACTCAAATCCAACGAGAGAAAATATGAACTTTACGAGTTCATCTACAACCAATATATCCTCAACGACTACGACTATTCCTTCAAGAACGACATCACGAGACGTGCCGTTGCGCTTTCGATTCTCGATTATATCTACGCGCACTTCGATTATGAAGGAATGTTGAAAGAAGGCTTCAACAATCCTAGATTCAAAGCCTTGTTCCAACAAAACTACGACAGTTTCAACCAAGACGGATATCTCACGTTTGACGATCCGCTTCTGCTCTACGCACAGATGAACGGCCGTATGACCGTGCCTATCGTCCTCCGTCTTATCCTCAACCAAGGCTGGTCGTATACGCAAGGATCTTATATCACATACAACGACGAAGAAGTCCTCACCTACAACGAAGACGGCAACTGCCTCTATCAACTCTACGATCCTCAATTGGTCGAAGAGTACAAGGCAAATTGCACGGATGCAAATCCGTTCCCGTACACGGGTACGATTGTCAATCAAGACGGCAAAAAAGTCAATGTCAAATACGGTTTCAACGAGAACGGTTGGCAAATGTACGAAAACGGAGTGACCAAACGTCCGCTTTCATGGCTCGTTCTCGATATGCTCGGCGATCCGATGGCACTTACGTCGATCAACCTCGGCGAAGTGCTAGCCCCGCTTCTTTCGGGTATTGAAATCGGCGGCAAGCCCCTCAACCTCGGCGCAGATATGGTCAATACGATTCTACAATCCGTTCTCAACGCGCTTCCCACGCTCATCGACTCTTTGGGCGGTCTTATGCAAGAAGATCTTATCGACGTCGTAAAAGCGGCAGCGGGCGGTGCGCAACTCAGCGTAGGATTGTGCCTCGACGACGACGGCAACCTTGCGGTCAACCTCTTCCCGATGAACGCACCTTACGGTATGCTCGGCTACATGCAAGCAACGTGGGTTGACAGCGACCACTTGCTTATGGCTGTTATCAACGTCGTTGCATTGCGCAACTGGATGGCAATCTTCGGAGCAATCGGAGCAGTGCTTATCGTTGCTGCCGGCGTGTGCAGAGATATGGGCGAAAAGACTCGCAAACGCACGGAAGTATCTCGTGACCGCATTTTGAGAGCAAAAGCGGCAGAGGAGAGCGGTGTCGGCGAAACGGATTCGGACGCGGAAATGCCCAACGTGGAAGAGCCGACTTTGCCCGAAAACGAACCGATAATAGTCTAATGACAAATATCAATGAAAAACAAACGGCACTTTCGAGTGTCGTTTGTTTTTTTGTATGATTGGCAAAAATATTGCATTTATATTTGCTCTTATTGACGACGATAAGTTCGGAACGGAAGAAAAAGCGCGATTGTTGTCGAAATTGTGACGATATTGCTATATATACATGTGTATGGACAGCAGTTGCCTTTTGCGTCTTGACTTTATTATTTTATTATAATATAATTATAAATACAAATGTATCCATACTACGCATATGCGTGCGTATAGTTGCATTTGCAATCGATGGCAAAATTATTAGGAGGCAATTATGAAAAAACTCAGCATCAGATCGATTTTCATCCTGATTCTCGTTCTGGTTTTGGCGTTCGCACTTGTCGCTTGCGGCGAGAAAGACGAACCGAAGCCCGAACCGAAGCCGGAAGACAGTGTTGAAAACGTACAGGCATTCTTCAATACTCTTTGGGAGAAATCCTCGAGTATCGGAAATACCAAAGTAGGCGAAAAAGACGACCTCAAAGTCGACCTCGGTCTCACCGTTAAGATCGCAACGCAAGACGAAACAGGCACTGAATATCAAGCAATTGATCTCGGCGTCGACCTCGACCTCGTTCTTGACAGATCCAGCGCAGAAGGCAGCAGTGAACACACTGCAATCAAGGCAAGACTTTACGATCCGTCCAACGACGAAACTTGGGTTACGCTCTACTACTTCTTCAACGACGTTTACAACGTTTACGTTGATTTCGCAGGACAAAACTTCAAAGTTCCCTTCGATTATCTCAACGACACGTTCAACAAGAACTTTGACAACTTCATCAACAACGAAAAAATTATCAATAAAGATAATGCAGACAAAGCGAAATCTATCGGTGAAATCATCACTGCGGTCACCGAAAATATGGGTGCAAGTTGGAACCTCAACACCCTCGTAGACGACGTGGTCAAACTCTTCGGCATCAACCTCAAAGATATGATTGCCGGCAATGACATGATCGGCGGTATTATCGAAGGGTTGCTCGGTGACGGCGCAACCGTCGACGACGTGTTCGATGGCGACAGACTCGACATCAACAAGATTCTTGCAAACGAAAACATTGCAAGAGCATTGTTCCTCAATGAAGAAACGATCGTCGATCAAAACGGTTTCTACAGCACCGCTATCGATCTTAACGGCGATATCGGCGGCATGGTTGTCGGAATGATCCCCGAAGGCGTCGACAAAATCATCAATGCAAACACTGAACTTTATTTGCAATATCAACTCAAAGACAATGCTCTTGACTCCTTTGGAATCAAAGCCGTTCTCACCGAAATCGAATCTACTGTGGGCGAAAAGACCGTTCATCCGTCACTCACCGTCAACATCACCGATCTCAAGTTTGCAAAAGCGACGACCAATGAAATTGAGAATTCAATGCCCGTTAAGAAGAACAACTACAGCACGAGCGCAGTTCTCGATGCAAGCGCAGTGCTCGATCTCGCAGGCTTCTCTCTTGACGCAACCAAACTTGACAGCCTCAACGGCAACAGATTCTCTCAAGTCGCAGGTCTTGACAATCTCCAACTCAAAGGTCAAATCTCCGTCGGTCTCACCGGCAAAGTCGACCTCAAAGACAACAACGGTATAGCGGCATACGCACACCTCACCTACAAGGCAGACGATAAGGCTGCTGCGGTCAAAGTGCTCGAAGCAAGTTTCGTGAACGGCAACCTTGCAGTCGTCGTCAACCAAAAAGCAAACCTCGTTGCTTTGGACAGCAACGGCAAAACCGTCAACGTTCCCATCGCAAGCACGCTTGTCAACCTTTGGGGCGACTACGCTTATAACGCACTCAAAGACAAAGTCTTCACAGGCAACCCCGAAGTGCTCGCAGACTTGGAAGGCAAACTCTTCAGCAACAAAGATCATCGCACCATCAACCCGAACTTCGTTGGCGCAGAATGGACCGGAATTGACATTGTCACCGGATTCAAGGGCGTTATGGACGGTTTGTTCACAGAAAAACCGGCAAACGAATCTGCAGATATGGCAACGATCATCGGCAACGTCGTCAAGACCGTTGAAAAAGCGCTCCCGCTCGTTTCGACCGCAGACAACAAACTCGCAGTTGCATCCGACAATATCGGCAACGCGGTCAACAGCATCGGCAAAGTATGGTGGGGCAAAAACGCACCTGACTTCAAACAATCCATAATCGATGCAGACAAGAGCAACTGGCTTGACAAATTCACCGAAGCAATCAAGATCGAAGGCGCAACTTACACGACGAAGCAAGATTTCCTCAAAGCTATCTTCAATTCTTCCGCAAACGTTGCTCTCGATATGAGCAAGAACGGTTTGGATCTTGACCTCAACGTCAACGTTACGGCAAAGGCAAGCGTCAAACTCGCACTCAGCATCGGCGCAAAAGCAAGCGCAACCATCACTGATCTTTCTGCAGGTTTGAAAGAAGATGCAAACACCTTCGTGTTCAACATCTCTTCCGCACCCACGAAAGGAACTGTCAATGCAGACGGCACGTTGACCCTTACCGGTATCGAAGGCTCTATCATCGACGTTAGAATCGGTGACGGTGAATACTTCAGAGTCGAAGGCACTTGGAACGGCAACACGTTCACTTCCAAGACCGCTCTTCCGAACGTCGTTGCAAAAGCGCTCATCAAAGCTAGAATGACTGCTCCCGGCACGGACGGACCCAGCTTCGGCGTGAAGATGACCAACAACTATAAAGCACCTCAAACGGATGCTAAAAAATAATGCAACCTAAAAGCATAAACGGAAAAGGCGCGTAATGCGCCTTTTCTTTTTGCGTTTTCAACGGCTATTCGTGGTTGATAAATCTCAAAAGCGTGTTATAATGAAGATATGACAGGATTTGAAGAAAAGCACAGTGTAATAAGCAACGACGATATGAAAAGCGCAATCGACTTCGTCGAGGAGTTTACGGAAGAGTTGAAAGCGTATCCCAATCGCATCACGGCAAGCAAGGATGAAACCGCTTGCGCGAGGGCGATACGCAACAGACTTCACGACGAAACCGACGCAAAGACGCGCCTTGAGGCGTTTGCCGCTCCCGTTTTGCTCGGGAGAGGCTCTTTTTTGTTGCTTGGCATATGGTATGCGCTTTGTTACGTCGTGTATTTCGTGTCTTTTGCAGGAGGACGCGTTGCGGGCGCACTCGTTACGCTCTTGTCACTCGTCCTTTTCCTTTCGGGCGGAAGCGTGTTTTTGCTTATGTACCTCGGCAACCGAAAACTCGGTAAACTGTTGCCAAAAAAGGTGTCTTACAACGTCGTCAGCGAAAGTCAGAAGGACGATGCAAATCCCAAGAATATACTTATCATCTGCGACAAACACGACGCGTCTTTGGGTAGCCCCGTGAAAGACTTTAATCTCGTGCGAAAACTTACGATGATTATCGCACCCGTTTCGGTGTTTATTTTCGTGCTTTTCTGCATCTTGAAAATGGCGATCGGCACGCAAGGCGACAACGTTGCGGCAAAAATCAGCGCATTCACGATTTTGCCGTTCGTATCGGGCATTTTCGGCATTGCGGCGTTCGTGATGCATTTCTCGCCCGTCGAGAAGTTCGCGCGCGAAAACAACGGCGTGGCAACCGCCGTCGCAATGGCAACGTACGCGTATTTTGCAGAACAGCCCGAACTTTTGGCGGATAACACCAAAATAGTTTACGCCTCTTTCGGTGCGGAAAACTCGGGGCATAGCGGTTCGGGCGCATTCGTTGAGGCGCATCCCGAATTTGCCTCGGCAAAGGTTCTTGCCATAGGCGACGTGCTTGGCGGTGCGTTTCAGGTTGCCGAGCGCGATTGCGTGCGCAATATAGACTTTTCGATCGATATGGTTTCTGCCGTTCACGCAAGCGCGATAGAGCAGGGCATAACCGTTTCTACGATGCCGCACGACACGATTATGCACAAGTTCAATTCGTTGCATGGATTTATCTCGAACGCTTTTGCAAAAAACGGCAATCCCACGGCAACGATCCTTGCCAAAGACTATCAAAAACGCGAAAGATCGTTGACGAAAACCGACTATGAAAATCTGTTTTCGCTTTGCGTCGGCGCGGCTATGAAGATTATGGCAAGAGAGGACCCTCCAAAGAGCGATAAGGTCGATTTGACGACTGCTCCGTCTTCCGAAATGAAGATAGTGGACGTCGAAAGCAAATAAAAACACACTCGCGCGGCGAGAATATAATTGCATTTTTAATGCAAAAACGGACGAAAAAATGCAAAAAAACGATGAAAAAACCACCGAAAACGGCAACGTTTTTGACCAAAACCAAGACGAGATAGCCGAAGAATCCTCTCAATTTGCAGAGGCTGCTCGATCCGACGAAAACTCGACGGCGGATTACGACGAAAAAAACGATAACTCGCAAGAGAATTTGAAAGAAGGAATCCTTGCGGATTACGCAACTCGTGAAAAGAAGGGCGCAAAGGCGCTTTCCGTCGTCAAAAAGTATTGCAAGCGCTATTTTATCGACGCGTTTTCGGGTATGGCGCAAGGCCTGTTCTGCACGCTCATCGCAGGCACGATTTTGGCGCAAATCGCTTCGTGGTGCGGCGATAATTCGTTTGCAAAAGTGCTCGGCTATCTCGCAAGCGTTGCCAAAATGCTTATGGGCGCAGGTATCGGCATAGGAATTGCGCATAAACTCGGTGCAAAACCGCTCGTGATTTTCACAGCCGCAGTTACCGGACTCGTCGGCGCATTTGCAGGCAATCTTGTGAACGCGCTATGCCAAAACGCCGCGTTTACGATTGCTTTCGGCGCAGTCGGCAACCCGATAGGCGCGTACGTCGTTTCGCTTTTTACGGTTGAAATCGCATCGCTTTACGCAGGCAAGACCAAACTCGATATAATCCTTATTCCGCTCGGAATGATGCTGTTGTGCCTTGGCGGAATTTTCCTTGCGTGGCCGTTTATCAAACTCATCGATTTGCTTGCAAAACTCATCGTTTTGGCAATCGAGGCAGGTGCTGCGGTCAAGATTATCGTCGGCGTGTTCGTTGCGGTGGTAATGGGAATCTTGCTCACTATGCCAACTTCCTCCGCTGCTATATGGGTGGCGATAGCCACAAGCGCTACGGCTCTTGAAAATCCCGACGTATTCGCAATTGCCGGTGGCGCTGCCGTTGCAGGTTGCTCGGCACATATGATAGGCTTTGCGGTGGCAAGTATCAGAGAAAACGGCGCGGGCGGACTCATTTCGCAGGGCGTCGGAACGAGTATGCTTCAAATCCCCAACATTATGAAAAAACCCGTGATTATGGTGCCTGAAATCGTGGCAAGTGCGGTTTGCGGTCTCGTTGCCGTGCTTATGGGACTTCGTTGTAACGCCTCGGGCGGCGGAATGGGTACGAGCGGTCTTGTGGGCGTATTCGGCACGATTGACGCATCGCAAGGCGTGATACCCGACTGGCAACTCGGCGTGGGCATAGTGCTTTGTCTGTTCGTTCTCCCTGCGACAATATCCTTCGGCATAAGCGAGATAATGCGCAAAACCGGCGCAATCAAATTCGGCGATCAAAAACTCGAAAATTAATTTTCTTCGGGTGTGGGAAAACCCCATACAGAATTATTAATTATTAATTGAAAAGCGCACCGTTACAGGTGCGCTTTCTGTTATAGTTCAAACAATTTCTTTTTCTTTTTGGGTTCGACGGGCGTTCCGTCCTTTTTGAGTTTGAGCGTGGGCAGATACACGTCAAACACCGTTCCTTTGCCTTCGATGCCGTGGCAGGAGATTTCTCCGCAATGCGCTTTTACGGTGGCAGACGCAATGGACAAGCCAAGTCCGAAACTTTGATTGTCCTTGTTTTGTCTTGCGCCGTCGGTGCGGTAGAACCTGTCAAAAACGTGCTTTGCATCCTCTTTGGAGATGCATTCGCCCGTGTTCATAACCGACAGGTGTACGCGCTTTCCGTCCAAAAACAGGCGAACGCCCACTTTGCCTTTTTCGCCCGAATACTTGATTGCGTTGTCGAGAAGAATGACGACGAGGCGTTCAAGAGATTTCGGTTCGCCCAAAACGTGCAAGTCGGGTTGCACGTCGGTGAGAAGTTTCACGTCTTTTTCAAAACACGTTGCTTCAAATTCAAGGCAAGCACCCTCGGACACTTCGCTGAAATTTACGTCTTGCTTGGGAAGTTCGCTCTGTTCGAGTTTGCTCAGTTCAAGCATATTGTTTATCAAATCGCGCATACGCACGAGTTGCGTTGAGATTGACGATATCCACTTCTCGTTGTCCTTGACGGTGGAATCGGGCTCGGATTTGATTACGCTAAGATTGGTCGCAATGATTGTCAGAGGCGTTTTGAGTTCGTGCGAAGCGTTTGCCACGAGGTCGCGTTGTTTGGTCATTGCCGAGGCAACGGGAAAGAGAAGTCTTGCCGACGACAAGAGGGCAAGAAGAGCGACGAATATCACCGAACAACAATAGAGGAGCGCAACCATAATTGCCGTGTTGGCAAGTTGCTTGTGATAACTCGTGCGGTCGATAAGCGCGTAGAGCGTGCCGTTCGGATATTGTCTGTTTGCCACGACGAAGTGCTTGTCGTTATACTCGAATTTGCCTTTTGAGGTTTCTATGGCTTTGAGAATTATGGCGTTTGCCTCGTCGTCGTAAACGTCGGTGTTGCCGTCTATTTCCAATTTTCCGTTGTCGTAGGAATAGATAAAAATGCATCTCAAATCGTTTGCGACTTCGTCGTTATAGTGCACGGGATCTGCAAGCGCTTTTTCGATTGCCTTGTTGATGAATACGTCGTTCGAGCCGTACACAACGCCGAACAGACCGCCCAAAACGATGAGCAGAAATACTGCCGCTATGAGAGTGGTCGTGACCGTGTAATTGACGCGTTGTTTTCTTATAATATCCATACAAATCGCAATATAAGGGTTTTAGTTGTCAAAAATCAAAGCATAAAACCTTGATTCGTGCAATAAACAAAGTGACGCGATAAACGCGTCACTTAGGTTTTACATTTTGGATTGAGAGAGTTTGTAGCCGACTCCGCGCACCGATTCTATCGTGAAATCCGCACCGAGATGGGTGAGTTTCTTGCGCAAAAACGACATATAGACTTCAAGGTTGTTGGACTCGAATTCGCTGTTGAGTCCCCACGCTTTGAGAATGAGATTTTCTTTGGTCGCAACAAAGTTGGGGTATTCAAAAAGATATCTCAACAGTTCAAATTCCTTGCCCGTGAGGTTGATGCTTCCTTTTTGTGTGGAAAGCGTGAACGTGGTAAGGTCGAGAGACGCGTTGCGGTATTCGAGTTTGTTGTCAGAGAGAAGTTTGCCTCTTCTTCTGAGCACCGCACGGATGCGCGCGGAAAGTTCGTTGAAAGAGAATGGCTTTGAAACGTAGTCGTCCGCCCCTTTGTCGAGTCCCGATATTTTGTCGTTCTCGTCGCCGAGTGCAGTGAGCATAATAACCGGCGTTTCGAGTTTTCTTTGGCGAAGCGTGGCAAGCACGTCAAAGCCGTTCATTTTGGGCATCATCACGTCGAGTAAAACCATATCGTACATACCCGTGGACGCAAAATTCAATCCGTCCGCACCGTCGTATACGCAGTCAACGTCGTAGCCGTCTTTCATCAACATTTGAGCTAACGCTTTTGATAATTCTCTTTCGTCTTCTACAAGAAGAATTCTCATAAGCACCTCCGCATAATCAAAGGTTTTCTGTTTTTCAAAACTATATTACGAATTGTATCTTAAATTTGTATTAAATTCAATCGGTATTTAAGCAAAATTCGTGCTTTATTTTTTACAAATAGTATGTTATAATATCTGCATTATGGAAGAAGGCAAGATGAAAGTTGACATTTACGACTTCGACAAGACGGCAATTCCGTACGACAGCGCGCTCCATTATTGGTTTTGGAGTATGGCGCACTGCCCGTGGACGCTCGTGTTGTTGCCATTCCAGTTATTTTGGGGATTTTTGATGGTCACAAAGATTCTTCCCGTACCCGTGTTCAAGAAAATTGCGTTCAACTTCGTGCGTTTGATAAACACGGAAAAGACGGTAAAGAAATATTGGGATAAGCATCAAAACGATATCTACGACTTTTTCAAGCCCGAAAATCGTGACCCCGACAGAAAAGTCGTGCTTATCAGCGCAAGCCCCGACTTTCTCATCGAAGAGATTGCAAAGCGTATGAAAATCGACTATTGCATCGCAAGTCCGCACAGCAAAAAGAACGGGCACCTGCTCGGGAAGGTGTGCAGAAAGGAAGAGAAGGTTCGTAGGCTCAACGAGATTCTTCCAAACGTCGAGGTTGAAAACGTGTACAGCGACAGCCTCGATCACGACAGATACATATTCGCACTCGGGAAGCGTTGCTACCTTGCTAAAAAAGGGAAACTCGAAGAAATCGATTTTCCGACCGCGATCAAAGAATACGACGAGGAACACGCGAAAAAGAAGAACAAAAAGCGCAAACAAGTCAACAAAATAACGACTGAAAAATAATTTGATTCAAACCGAATCGAAGGGAGTATGGCGGAGATTTGGTGGAGATAAAACTTCATACGGGAGGCCTTTTATGGACAAGACTATCAAATGCCCCAATTGCGGGGAAGCGTTCGACAACATCGAAAACGAGTTTTTGGAGTGTTCTCATTGCGGCAAAAAGTACAAAAATCCTTTTTATAAGCACGAAGACGCACTCGAACACGAATCTCAACACGAGCAAGCAACGCAGGAAACTCAACCTGCTCAAAACGAGCCCGAAGAGCACAACGACAGCGTCGGCGCGGTTTTCGTAAATCAACAACAAACCGCTCGCGAAGAAGAAGTGCACAAAGAGCATGCTCAAAAAGCGCAAAGCGACGCTTTCAAGTTTGATTTTGAGCAAGCGGACGCCAAAGTCGAAAAATCCGAACCGAGCAAAAAAGAGAACAAGGAAGCCGTTTCTCAAAACAGAGGAAGCGACGCATTTATGCGCGTTATAACCAACACGATAAAAGAGTTCTTTGAGTTCAAGCAATTCAAGAGAATCCCCGTCGGACTTGCAGTCGTTGCGGGCATTTTGCTTTCGCCGTTCCTGCTTGCGGTCATCTTTATGATCCCGGCGTTCTACATTTTGCAGTTCTGCTACAAGATCGTTGCCGCACCTGCGGATTTCCTTCTCAAAAGCATTCGCGAAGAGAGCGACAACACCGTTGTGAAAGCGGTCGTTTATTTTGTCGGTTACCCGTTCGTGTTCTTGATGAAAATCGCACTTTCGGTATTCAGCGTAGAATTCTTCGTTATGTATTTCTTCTTTATGCTGTTTGCCTGGATTTACGGTTGCGGCGGAATCAAATTCCAACCCTTCATTTTTGAAGCGACAACCGATTGCAGTGCGCATCTCGAAGGCAAAGCGTCCAAAAAGACAATTGCAATCATCCTCACCGTTTGCATTATCATCGGCGTATTCGTTTTCGGTATGGCGCTTGGATTTGGCATCGTAAACGCAGAATTCGGCGGCAGTAGCGGAAACGGCGGATATAATGGTGGCGGTAATAGCGGCTATAGCAATTCTCTCGATGAGAGTTTCTATATGTCATCGTATAACAGCGGTTCGAGCACCTATACATTTACTCCTTCGTCAAGCGGCTATTACACCATCAGAATTTCAGACAACGATAACTATGCAAATATTTACGTTTACGTGGACGGTACGACCAAATTGAGCACGTCTTCTTATAGCGACACGGCTTCCGTGTATATGTCTTCGGGAACGTCGTACACAATAAGAGTGTATTATAGCAACAGTTCAAGCAGCGACAGAGTGTATATCAATATTTCAAAATAATTGCGATATAAACGAATCGAAGCAAAACAAAAGCGTGCCGTTTGGCACGCTTTTCGTTTTGTGTTTTGACTTAAAGGTTTATTCAACCGTTCCGTCTTTTGCGTCGTCCGCTTTCTTTTCGCAAGAATCGGAAGAGGAGCAGCAAGAGCAGTTCGAGTCGCAATTGCTATCGCCGTTGAGGTCGTCAATCCAGTAAATCTTGTCTTTTACGACGAGGGAGACGATATCGATGACGAAGAGCACCCAGCCTCCGAATATCATAAGCACGATTGCAAGCACGATGCCGAGCACGCTGTCTTTTTGTGCGCTTTTTGCAAGACGATAAAGGTTTGCGGGAACGTCCCAAAGGATGCAGAGCAGAATCTTCACGACCTTGTCAAGACCTTGATACCATTCGATATACTTTTTTGCAAAATCCTTCATTTTTGGATTCCTCCGTGTTTTTTTCGTCGAATGTTGTAACACTAATTCGATACAAAGTCAAGTATATGCGTTTCAAATCGTAAAATTGCGGACGTGCCTTTTAAGTTGTTGTTGTGAAAAGCGCGGAGGGGTGGTATAATCTGCTTATAAAAGAATCGGAGAGGACTATGGAATACAAATCCGACATTGAAATCGCGCAAAGCGCAAATATGCGACCGATTGCCGAAGTGGCGCAAAGTTGCGGTATCGATCTTGATTTGATTGAAAACTACGGCAAATATAAGGCGAAAATCGATTACGCTCCGCTCTTGAAAAAAGGAGGAAAGAGGGGCAAACTCGTGCTCGTTACGGCGATTACGCCGACTCCTGCGGGCGAGGGCAAAACCACGACCACCATAGGACTTGCCGACGGACTCAGGCGCATAGGCAAAAACGCAATCGTTGCGCTCAGAGAACCGTCGCTCGGACCTGTGTTCGGCATAAAGGGCGGCGCTGCCGGAGGAGGCTATGCGCAAGTCGTGCCTATGGAAGATATCAACCTGCATTTCACGGGCGATTTCCACGCAATCGGCGCGGCAAACAACCTCCTTGCAGCAATGCTTGACAACCATATCCAACAAGGCAACGCGCTCAATATCGACCCTCGCAAAATCACTTGGAAGAGATGCGTGGATATGAACGACAGACAACTGCGCTTCGTCGTCGACGGATTGGGCGGAAAGGCAAACGGTATTCCGAGAGAGGACGGTTTCGATATTACGGTTGCAAGCGAGGTTATGGCGGTGCTGTGTCTTGCCTCGTCGCTTTCGGATTTGAAAGACAGACTCGCAAAGATCATCGTTGCGTACACCTATGATGACAAGCCCGTAACTTGTGCGGATCTGAAGGCGCAAGGCGCAATGGTCGCACTTTTGAAAGACGCGTTGAAACCAAACCTCGTGCAAACGCTCGAGGGGACTCCGGCGCTCGTTCACGGCGGACCTTTTGCAAATATCGCGCACGGGTGCAATAGTGTGATTGCAACCAAAACGGCACTTTATCTTGCCGATTACGCTATCACAGAGGCAGGTTTCGGCGCAGATCTCGGTGCAGAGAAGTTTTTTGACATAAAATGCAGAAAGGCGAATCTGATTCCCGACGCCGTTGTCGTGGTGGCAACCGTGCGTGCTTTGAAAATGCACGGCGGAGCACAAAAGCAAGACCTTGCAACCGAAAATCTGCAAGCGCTCGAAAATGGTATACCCAACCTTTTGCGCCACGTTTCAAACGTCAAAAACGTATACGGGCTTCCTTGCGTGGTGGCAATCAATCGCTTCCCCACGGATACGGACGCAGAAATAAAATTCGTCGTTGACAAGTGCAACGGACTCGGCGTAAACACGGTTCTGTCTACGGTTTGGGCAGACGGTTCAAAGGGCGGAGAAACACTTGCAAAAGAGGTCGTTCGACTTTGTGAGGAGGAGAAAGGCAACTTTGCTTTCGCATACGACGATTGCGATTCGATAACTCAAAAAATCGAAAAAGTCGTGCGAAAAGTATACGGCGGACAAGGCGTTTCGATTGCGCCTGCCGCACAAAAACAGATTGCGAAACTCGAACAACTCGGCTTTTCAAATATGCCCGTGTGTATTGCAAAAACGCAATATAGTTTTTCGGACGATCCGACTTTGCTCGGCGCGCCCGAAGGATTTACCGTTGGCGTAAAGAACGTCAAAGTCAGCGCAGGCGCAGGGTTTATCGTGGTGCTTACGGGCGAGATTATGACGATGCCGGGACTTCCGAAATCTCCGTCCGCAGAGCGAATCGACGTCATGGACGACGGCAAAATCGTAGGTCTTTTCTGATACCGTTTTTACGATACATAAAATAACGTATATTTTGAATATGCTTTCGTATGAGAATTATTCTTACGGGAGCATCGGGACGTATGGGCAAGCAGATGCTTGCCCTTTTTCAATCTACAAAAGACGTTGAAATCTTTGCGGTTGACAAGGCGTATGAATACGACCCAAAAAACGATACGCCGAGTTGCGTATCGGCAAAGTACGCTCGCATTGCGGACGTAAAAGAATGCGCGGACGCGATCGTGGATTTTTCGCTGCATACCGCCGTGCCCGAAGTCGTTGATTTTGCCGTGAGAAACTGCACTCCGCTCGTTGTGGCAACGACGGGGCATACAGAGCAAGAGAGAGCGTGCGTTGCAAGGGCAAGCGAGAGTATACCCGTGTTTGCAGCAAGCAATATGTCGATCGCAATCGCGTATCTCAAAGATTTTTCGGCAAAACTTGCGGCAGTTTTCGAGTCTGCGGATATAGAGATTTTGGAGGCGCACCATTCAAAAAAGTTGGATTCTCCGAGCGGAACGGCGCTGTCTATCGCAAAGCGTATCGTCAAGCAAAGAGGATTCGGCAAAATCGTTATCGGCAGAGGCAACGCACGAGAGAAGGGAGAGATAAACGTGCACTCTTTGCGACTTGGCGAATCGCTCGGTGAACACGAGGTGATCATCGACACGGGGAGCGAGCGTATAATCCTTCGACACGAAGCGTTTTCTCGTGGCGTTTACGCCGAAGGCGCGCTAAAAGCGGCGCGATTTATTCTTTCACAGCCGAACGGCTTGTACGGAATCGAAGATTTGTTGAATTTTCATTGACGAAAGCCGAAGCGTGCACGATTTTGTCCGTATTGCGTTTGTGGGCGGCTTGTGTTAATATAAAAACGATATGGATGCAAAAGAGTTCAATCGCAGATTTAAGAATGCGAGCAAAGACAAACAATCGTTTTTGAAGATTTATGAAGAGTACTATTCAAAAATAGTACTTCATATTTCCGTAAAATTCGACGATTCGATTGCGCATGACATTGCGCACGATTTCTTTTGCAAATTGATTGAGGGAAAATTCGAGCAGGTCGGCAGTGTGGCTTCTCCTACGGCGTGGATTTATAAGGTGTGCGACAATCTTGCAATCAACAGTTTCAAGAAAGACGCAAGATACGTTTCGATTGACGATTTTGACTTCGCAGGAAACGAAAGCGCCATTGACGGTCTGCTCGAAGTTAAAGAATTGTTTGAAAACCTCAACGAGACAGAAAAAAAGATGGTTTATCTGCACGTTTTTGAAGGCTATTCGCTCAAAGAACTCGCTTGTCAATTCAAAATCAAATATGACAATTTCAGAAAATCGTATGCGGCAACGCTCAAAAAACTCAAAAAGATAATTATCAATAATAACGGCGGTAAAAAGAGATAAAATGAAAGAAGAAAAACGCTTAAAAAAATATGCCGATGAGAAAATGAATAAATTCAAAGACGACGAGTTCGTTGAATCGTTGTCCGATGCTCATTTTGACGATACGTCAAGCAAAAAATTCACTTGGAAGTATGTAAGGGCCATTGCCGTAAGTTTGGTGGCGGTCTTTATCGTCGTTCTCTCGACTGTTATCGCAATCACCCAAAGAGAATACAACAGCGAGTTATACAACACGATTCCGTCGTCCGTATCGCAGATGAACCTTGATTTCGACTTTGTGCAGTTTGTCGATATCGCCGATGCGGAAGTCAATCTTATAGTGCTGAAAGATACCGACGTTAAACAGTATTATTTTGTCAAAGTCAAACTCAACGGCGATGCCGATTTGTTTACGTTCGTTTGTGTGATCGATGAGAAGGAGTACCCGTACGATTTTGGAGAATTCGAGCAAAGCAGACAATTTGGCGATTGTCAGATAGGATACGAATTTTCAATCGAAAACGGCGAATCGGAAAGTTCACGCTATAGGGCTCGCGCAAGTTTGATAACCGACAAAGAAAAAATAGATATACATTACGAAGGCGAATCTGCTCTCAACGCCGATGCGTTTTTTGATATGCTGTCATCGATTTTGACAAGCAAATAAAAATATTTATTGTAAAATTTTCCCATTTTCGGTTTTTGAATTGTCTATATATTGCGGCAATGATTTTTGCCGTGAAAAATATACAGGGGGAAAACCATGAGAAAATTTATTATTTGCACAACAGGAATACTTATTATTCTTGTCTGCTCAATTTGCACATTTCTATTCATGCCAATTGATACAAATATTGCGAGTGCGGCTTTGGTAACACCGAATATAGAAAATTCATATGTCGATCAAATGAATGAGGAGTATGGATCTAATGTGCGCTTGGCAAAGATCAAACAATTAAGAGATCTCGATAATAACACATATACATTATTAGAATGTGAGCCTACAGGATATGCTATTGTATGCGATGATGCTGAAACCATGGTAGAATATTCTGCTTTTAGTGAGTCTCCATATATTGATTACAACGAAAACTTATATTATTTTGGCCCTACATATTTCAGTGTATTACAAGGCAATTCATTTGTCGATATCATGAGCGGAGAGGTTTTATTTTCTTTGGATAGCGAAGTAGAAGTCTTAGGAAAAGTGCAGAATTCATCAAAGGATATGCATGACACTTTAGTAGCACAGGCGGAAGAATGTAATGATAGTGTTTCTATCATGAGTGAGGGGTGTGACTTGTATGGTACACATTGGACATGTGTAAATAATTATGGCTTTTTCACAACAAAAACAACTGGTGTGTCGTTCAGTTATTATCAGGAAGGCAATTCAGGTTGTTGCGGATACATTGCCGCATCATTATTGTTAGGGTACTATGATCAATTTGTGAAAAGATGTGTTCCTGATAAATTCATGGAAATAGATAGTTACGGTTATAAAAGGTTTAAATATAGTAGTTCATATGGCTATTACGGGAGCGGTGAGTTCACGCAACATTTATTGAACTTTAAAACACACAGTGGAACAAGCACTACGTCAACAATAGTAAGAGAGTGTTTGACAAAGTATTTTAATTATTATGGATATAAAAACATGGGCATTTATGATATGGTAACACCGCTATTTAGCAATTTAACACTCAAAAACTTAATCGATAAAAGCACTCCGTCAATTCTCTTTGGAAGTTTGGAGAAGCCAACATCTCCGTCATCAACAGGACAGGATAGTGGACACGGTAACCACGCTGTCGTGGTTTATGGTTATCGAAAAGGCGCAAACAACGGATCGGTTTATTCGTTTTTAGTCCACTATGGGTGGTCCGAACGGTCGCAATCGACAATAAACTATATAGGCTCAAGCACGTTTGGATCAATGCTTAGATTAAGATATGCAACTTAAATAGGAGGTTTTATGAGACTAAAAGGTGTAAAAACAATGATATTGCTTGCGGTGATATGTTGCGTATGCGCCACGATACTTTGGGGATGCAACGATACGATTTCATACAGCAAAACGATTTTTATCGATGATTTTAGCGATACGTATACGATTTCGATACCTGTAAAAGTAAAAAATCATTCGGTGCTTCCCGAACCAAAGAGAGTGTTTGAGTATAGCAAGGGTTACGACAAGTTGTACGAGGCCATATCGGCATCGTCGTATGCCTCTTCGGTTTATAAAAGCGGCGACAAAATCATAATCGACATTCGTGGCGTTGCGGGAAGAATGTATAGTTGTATGATTTATCAGGCGGGGGAAAAGAACAAATATATCGTGGATTCCATGACGTACGTTTTGGAATGGGCAAACAACCGTTCGATATTCTTTCCTTCATATCTGTTGAACAAAGGAATCGCGCCGTCGGATGCGGAGGGAACGATATATCGTTGCGAATTCGATATCGAAGCGTTGAAAAACTATTACGTTGAGCGCGGTTATTATGCTCAAATCGACGGCAATACGTTGAAAGTTGTGTGCATGTTGAGATATCCGAATTCGTCATTCGGAGACGAAAGCAATTACGGCTATAAGGCGATTGCGTGGTCCGTCGTTTATGAAAACGAAAACGATATAAGATTCTCTGATATTTCGGACGACTATAACATAAGACTGTAAAAGCAAAACGAAAATCGAAAAAGGACGCAAACGAGCGCCATTTTTCAAATTTGACGAAGAATATTATGTGTTTTTTTGCCTCAAACTGTTACGGAGGTGATATATGAAAATCTCCAAAAAACCTATAGTTTTTGCGGCAGGCGGAATATGCTTGATAATTGCGCTGTTTGTGCTTTTCGGGTGCGTTTTTGCGCCTTGCAAGGTTGCAAATGCGGGACTTTGCAATTTGCTTACGCCCGAAATCGTTGCATTTTATGAAGAAGAAATAGCAAAAGAGGCGGTTTTGTCCAACAAGAGCGACGATTACGTCGCGGCGATTGCGACGAGATACGGCATGGGATTGTCAAAAGCAAAATGCGCAATACTTCTTTACGATTTGGCAAATCGGACGGGCGGCGGAACAACTTTTCCCGAAATCGCACGGATGAGTGAGTTCAAAATGCTTGCTTTTGCAAGGCAAAGAGGTTTGATCTTCTCGCATGATTTGCCCGAACAAGAGAAAGAGAGACTCAAACGAAGAGCGTCCGAATTGATAGGAATTAGATTGTAACAAAACGCCGACAACACTTGAAATGCGTGCTCGGTGATGATATACTGTCATTACCAAGCAGGAGGCGTAGTATGGACAATACTCAAAAACAATTTTTGACCGCCAAGGCACGGCAACTCCGCGATGATGTCATCGAAACGATCGGAAGATTCGGTTCGGGGCATATCGGCGGATCTATGTCGGTTATGGACGCTTTGACGGTCATTTATTATGCAAAAGCAAACGTCGACCCAAAAAACCCAAAGAAAATCGATCGTGACAGGGTGATTATGTCAAAGGGACACGCAGGCCCGGCAATGTATGCGGTGCTCGCAGATCTCGGTTATTTTCCGAAAGAGTGGCTTCACACTCTCAATCAGGGAGGGACGAATCTCCCTTCTCACTGCGATATGAACAAGACTCCCGGCATCGACATGACGGCAGGATCGCTCGGACAAGGGCTTTCGTGTGCGGCAGGTATGGCTCTCGCCGCAAAAATCGACGGCAATCCGGCTACGATATACTGCTTTATCGGCGACGGTGAAAGTCAGGAAGGTCAGATTTGGGAGGCAAGTATGTTTGCCGGCTCTCACAAACTTGACAATCTCATCGTGCTTTTGGACTACAACAAGATGCAACTTGACGGCCCAGTATCCGATATAAACGATATTGCTCCCGTTGAAGACAAGTGGAGAGCGTTCGGATTTTACGTCCAAAGCGTTGACGGACACGATATAGAAGCAATCTCAAACGCAATCGACAATGCAAAAGCACAGCATGAAAAGGCAAATATGATCGTGCTCAACACGATAAAAGGCAAGGGCGCTTCCTTTGCAGAGGCGGCGGCAAACTGCCATAGCATGAGCGTCTCCGAAGAAATGTGGAGAAAAGAAACGGGGAGGTATGAGCAATGACAGACGATAGAGAAATGCGCCAGACGCTTGCAAACGCTCTCGTTCAAAGAGCAAAAACCGACGAACGTATCGTCGTGCTCGAAGCCGATCTGATGAGTTGCCACGCGACCAAGGTTTTCAAGCAAGAATTCCCCAAAAGATTCGTAAACGTCGGCATTGCCGAGCAGAATATGATAGGAATTGCGGCAGGAATGTCTGCAATGGGCAAGATCCCGTTTGCATACAGTTTCGGCCCGTTTGCCACACGCAGATGCTACGACCAGATTTTCATTTCCGTGGCATATGCGCATCAAAACGTAAAAATCGTCGGGTCTGATCCCGGCGTAACCGCAGAATACAACGGCGGCACGCATATGCCGTTTGAGGATATGGCGCTTATGAGAGCGATTCCGCATATGGTTTGTTTCGAGCCCGTTGACGCGACTATGCTTGAAAAGGCAGTCGATCAGATCGCGGATTATCCGGGTGCGGTTTACATTCGTATGCAACGCAAAAAAGCGGAGAAGGTGTTTGACGAATCCCTCGACTTCGAACTTGGCAAAGCAATCACCATAAAGGACGGCAAAGACGTCACTCTTATTGCAAGCGGCATTATGGTTTCAAGAGCAATCGAGGCAGCGCAAACTCTTGCGTCGGAAGGCATCGACGCACGGGTGGTGAATATCCACACTTGGAAGCCTATCGACAGCGACGCAATCGTTGCTTGCGCAAAGGAAACGGGCGCAATCGTCACTTGCGAAAACCACAACGTTGTGAACGGATTGGGTAGCGCCGTTGCAGAAGTCGTGTGTCAGAATTTGCCCGTACCTATGCGTATGGTCGGTGTGAAAGACGAGTTCGGACAAGTCGGCAAAAACGCGTATTTGAGCGAGCAATATCATCTCACGGCGCAAGACATCGTTGAGGCGGCAAGAGATATCGTAAGCAAGAAAAACAAATAATTTGAAAAATAAAAAACGATTATAATGACAAAAGCGACGGTTTTTCCGTCGCTTTTGTGCATATAAACGTTTTGTTTTAAAAATTTTAATTAGTGCACGGAGAACAATAAGTCGCCGTAGGAAGGCACGGGCCAATACTCTTTTGAGGTGAGCAATTCCATTTCGTCAACGGTATTGCGAAGGGCGTTCATCGCAACGAGCACTTCGTCGTGATAGCAACGACCGCCTTGCAGGTTTTCACCGAGCGAGTGTGCCTTTTTAAGAGCGTCTTTCAAATCTTGCACGCGTGAAGTTGCATCCTTGAGATGCTTTGCAAGGTTTGTGCAAATATCCTTTTCTTCGTCTGCCTCGATTCCGAGCGCAAGGCTTTCGTTTGCGGATTTTGCAACGTCGCATTTATATTTTATGACGGCAGGGATTATGTCCATAGTTGCCATATCGAGCATCGTCATGGCTTCGATATTGAGAAGTTTGCAATAGTTCTGCACGTAAATGTCTTCTCTCGATTTGAGTTCCGCTTCGCTGAAAACGTGCATATGACGGAACAATTCGACGTTCTTTTCGCTCGTGATATACGGGAGTGCGTCTATGGTGGAGGACAGATTCAGCAAGCCTCTCTTTTCTGCTTCTTTCGTCCATTCGTCAGAATAGTTGTTGCCGTTGAAGATGATTTTGCCATGCTCGGTCATCACTCGTTTGATGATATCGGTTATGCCTTGGTTGATATACTCGACTTGCTCGAGTTCGTCGGCAAACTTCTCGAATTGCTCTGCCATTATCGTGTTGAGAACGACGTTTACGCTCGCAATGGATTGCGACGAGCCGGGCATACGGAACTCGAATTTATTTCCCGTGAAAGCAAACGGAGAAGTACGGTTGCGGTCGGACGAGTCCATAGCAAATTTCGGCAGGACGTGCACGCCGATTTCAACCTCGCATTTTGCACGCCTCGAATACGTGCGGCCGTCTGCGATTGCTTGCATAATGCCCGTGAGTTCTTCTCCGAGGAACATGCTCACGATTGCGGGCGGTGCTTCGTTTGCTCCGAGACGATGGTCGTTTGAAGCCGACGCAACCGCAATGCGAAGCAAATCCTGATGACTGTCAACCGCGGCAATCACCGCTGCGAGAATGAGCAAAAATTGCGCGTTATCCTGCGGACTCTTGCCGGGATCGAGCAGATTGCCCGAATCCGTCGAAATGGACCAGTTGTTGTGCTTGCCGCTTCCGTTGACGCCGGCAAACGGCTTTTCGTGAAGAAGGCACGTCATGTTGTGCTTTGCCGCAACCTTTTTCATGATCTCCATCGTGAGTTGGTTTTGATCGGTCGCAACGTTGACGGTGGTGTAAATTGGTGCGAATTCGTGCTGTGCGGGAGCAACTTCGTTGTGCTTCGTTTTTGCGAGAATGCCGAGTTTCCACAGTTCCTCGTCAAGTTCTTTCATATATTTGACCACGCGCGGCTTGATTGCGCCGAAATAGTGGTCACTGAGTTCTTGCCCCTTGGGAGGACGTGCTCCGAACAGCGTGCGGCCTGTGTAGAACAAGTCTTTGCGCTTTTCGTACATTGCCGTGTCGATGAGGAAGTACTCTTGCTCAGGGCCTACGGATACGTTTATGCGTTCGGTTTTTTTGCCGAGAATGGACAGCAGACGAGTGCCTTGTTTGTTGATCGCTTCCATCGAACGCAAAAGAGGAGTCTTTTTGTCGAGAGCGTCGCCGTTATACGAACAGAACGCCGTCGGAATACACAAGATGCCGTCCTTGATAAATGCGTACGAGGTGGGGTCCCATGCGGTGTATCCTCTTGCCTCGAACGTGGAGCGCAAACCGCCGCTAGGGAAAGAACTCGCGTCGGGTTCGCCTTTTATCAATTCCTTTCCGCTAAGTTCCATAATCACGCCGCCGTTTTTGGTGGGCGAAATGAAAGAGTCGTGTTTTTCCGCCGTGATTCCCGTGAGCGGTTGAAACCAGTGAGTGAAGTGCGTCACACCTTTTTCTACAGCCCAGTCCTTCATTTCGTTTGCGATAATGTTTGCCGTTTCTCTCGACAGCGGCAAATCCAGCGCGCAACATCTCTTGAGTTCGCGATAAGTGTCTTTGGGCAATCTCTTGCTCATCACTCGGTCGTCAAACACCATGCTTCCGTATAAATCCGACATCAACATAAACGATTTCTCCAAAGTTTTTATAGATTCGATTATAGACATAATATTCCAAAAGTCAAAAGATTTCGCGCAAAAAAATTCGATATTAACAAAATGGATAAATATTCATTAAAAATGCTATTTTTATTCATATTTTTTGGATATTCATTCGCTTACTATATGCAATTATAAATCAATCGCAGAAATTATGCTTTTCAAAAAGTGTCAAAAACCGGGTGTTTTTCGGTTGTTTTTTGCCGTTTGCTCTAACGTGTTCTTTTGCTTGTTCTATCTGCTTTTTTTGTTTAAGTGATATTTTTGCAATACTTCTCCTTTGGATTTTGTGGTTTTTTACGACTGTTTCGCGGAGAATGATTTTTCTGATTAAGAAGTTGACGGCGCGGCGTTAATTGAGTTGACAAATAGGTGGTTGAATGTTAATATATCTATAGAAAATATATAGACAAGCACGAGTGTTCACAATTTTTTTTTAACCTTACGGTTGAAAAGGATTTGAACACTTTTTGTTTGTCAGAGGTACGTATGGATACTTATGTGTCGCCGCTTTGCCAAAGATATGCAAGCAAAAAGATGCAATACGTCTTTTCTCCCGATTTCAAGTTCGGCACTTGGCGCAAACTGTGGATTGCTCTTGCCGAGGCGGAAAAGGAACTCGGAATCGACATAACCGACGAACAAATCAATGAGATGAAGGCGCATATCGACGATATCGATTACGATATGGCGGCGCAAAAAGAAAAGGAAGTGCGACACGACGTTATGGCGCACGTTCTCACTTTCGGCGAAGCGTGTCCTCTTGCAAAGCCCATCATTCACCTCGGTGCTACGAGTTGCTACGTCGGCGACAACACGGACATAATCCAAATGCGCGAAGGTTTGTTGGTTTTGCGAGAAGAACTGCTTGCGTGCATAAAAACTTTGCGTGATTTCGCAATGGAAAACAAAGGACTTGCAACGCTTGCGTTCACGCACTTTCAAGCGGCGCAACCCACGACGGTCGGCAAGAGAGCGACGCTTTATATTCAAGATCTCGTAAACGATCTCGACAATCTCGATTTTCAACTTTCGAGATTGCGCCTGCTCGGTTGCAAAGGTACGACGGGCACGGCGGCGAGTTTTCTTGAATTGTTCGAGGGCGATGACGAAAAAGTCAAGGCTCTCGACAGTGCGATCGCAAAGAAAACGGGCTTTGAAGGAACGTATGCCGTGAGCGGTCAGACGTACTCGAGAAAGGTGGATTACAATGTGCTTTCGGTGCTTTGCTCCATTGCTCAAAGCGCAACGAAGTTTTCAAACGATATACGCCTTTTGTCCCATCTCAAAGAGGTCGAAGAGCCTTTCGAGTCAAAGCAAATCGGATCGTCCGCAATGGCGTACAAGCGCAATCCTATGAGAAGCGAACGTATGGCTTCGCTTGCAAGATACGTCATATGCGACAGTATGAATCCTGCAATCACCGCGTCGGCTCAATGGTTTGAAAGAACGCTTGACGATAGCGCGAACAGACGTATCGCAATACCCGAAGCGTTTTTGGCTGTAGACGCGATATTGGCACTTTACAACAACATAATCGGCGGTTTAACCCTTTATCCGCGCATTATCGAGAAACATTTGACCGACGAATTGCCGTTTATGGCAACGGAAAATATCCTCATGTATTGCGTGTCCAAGAAGGGTGGTGACAGACAGGTTTTGCACGAGAGAATAAGGCAACACTCAGTTGCCGCGTCGAAAGCGATCAAACTCGATGGCAAAGAAAACGACTTGCTTGAGAGAATCCTCAACGATGAAGCGTTTGGACTGTCAAAAGAGGAATTGGACTCAATCCTTGACGTCAAAGCGTTTACGGGAAGAGCGGAAAAACAAGTGGAAGAGTACGTTTGTCAAATCGTCGATCCGCTTCTTGAGAGCAACAAAGACGGTATCGGTCAGCCGAGCGCAATCAACGTCTGATCGGACGAATAACGAAGAATAAAATTTTTTAGAGGTATACATATGCTTACATCAATTGTTGGTATCAACTGGGGTGACGAAGGCAAGGGCAGAATGGTCGATTTGCTTTCTCAAGAGCAGGACGTCGTCGTCCGCTATCAAGGCGGAAACAACGCAGGACACACCGTCATCAACGACAAAGGCAAATTCGTCCTTAACCTGTTGCCGTCCGCAATACTGCGCGAGGACAAGGTCAACGTCATGGGCAACGGTATGGTCGTGGATATCGAGCACCTCTGCAAAGAAATCGCAAAACTCAGAGAAGGCGGAATCGTAATAACTCCCGACAATCTCAAAATCAGCGATAAAGCCGTGGTGTGCTGTCCTTACAACGTCGCGCAGGACTGCCTCGAAGAAGACAGACTCGGCGACAAAAAGTTCGGTTCTACCAGAAGAGGTATCGCTCCTATCTATGCCGACAAGTATATGAAAAAAGCAATTCGTATGGGCGATATCCTTCATCCCGAATATCTCCGCTCGCGCCTCGAAACCATCGTTGAATGGAAAAACCTCACGATCGAAGGTTCGTATCACGCAGAAGGTTACACCGTGGAAGGTCTGCTTGAATGGTTCGACAAATACGGAACGCCTCTCAAAGACTATATCTGCGACACGGGCTACTATCTCGATAAGGCGCTCAAAGCAGGCAAAAACGTTATGCTCGAGGCTCAACTCGGCGCACTTCGCGACATAGATTTCGGCATTTATCCTTACACGACCAGTTCGTCCACGATCACTGCGTACGGTCCTGTCGGCGCAGGTATCCCCAATCACAAAGTGGAAAAGGCAATCGGCGTTATGAAAGCGTATTCCACTTGCGTAGGAGAAGGTCCGTTCACCGCAGAAATGTTTGGTGAAGAAGCCGAAAGACTCCGCAAAGCAGGCGGCGAATACGGTGCGGCAACCGGCCGTCCTCGCAGAGTCGGCGGATTTGACGTCGTTGCGTCCAAATACGGTTGTATGGTGCAAGCAGCATCCGAAATCGCACTCACAAAACTCGATATTCTCGACACGATGGACAAAATTCCCGTCTGCGTAAGTTACGACGTGAACGGCACGACCGTCGACGAATTCCCATCCGGAGAAGCACTCAACGTCGCAAAACCCAACGTCGTCTATCTTGACGGTTGGAATTGCCCCACGGCCTCTTGCCGCCGTTACGAGGAACTTCCTCTCAACGCGCGCAAATATATCGAGTTTATCGAAAAAGCAGTCGATTGCAAGATTAGGTATATATCGGTTGGCGCAGAGCGCGACTCCATCATAGTAAAATAACGCGCTATTGAGCGAATAACGGTGTCAATACCCCTCGCTTGCCAACTCATGTACGTAGATGTACATTAGGGTTGTCATTCGAGGGGTATTTCCTTGTCCTTAATCTCAATAGCGCGTTATTTTATTAGTGATTTTATTAATGATTGGATTCAAATTAAAATAATCAATCTCTGTTAAATAGCGAATCTAAGGTTACGTCGAAAAAGTCGGCAAGCGCAATCAGTGTGTCAAAATCAGGATTGACCGCGTTGGTTTCATATCTTGTGTAATTCACTCTCGATATGTGCAACGCATTCGCAACTTGTTGTTGCGTCAAGTGTGCGCTCATGCGCAATTGTTTTAAATTTTCGCCGATTTGATTTTTCATACTTGACATTGTACAAAATATGTACTACAATAAATAAAAATGTACAAAATCTGTACAGTGCAAACATTAAAAAAATCAAAGACTAATCGCGACCGACGAGGGCGTCGAGGGTGATATCGAGCGAAGTCGCCACGACGATGAGACTGTGTATGCTCGGAAGGCTTTCGCCTTTGCGCCAAGAAGTAATTTTGCTTCGGGAAATACCCGTTCTCTTTACGAGCCTGTATTTGGAGATTTTCTTTTCGTGCAAAATCTCTTCAAAGTGGTCGCTGAATGAGGAAAAGGGTGTGTGCGGTGTGTATTGCACGTCGATTTCTTTGAGTCCGAAAAGATAATCGAGCGAACAGCCGAAATAATCCGCAAGCGCAAGAGCGTTTTCAAAACTAGGAACGGATACCTTGCGTATCCACTTGTAAATCGCAGACGGATTGAGATTCAAATCTTGTGCCAGAAAGTTGACGGAGGATTTGTTTTCTTGCAAGAGGTCGCAAAGTCTCTCCGAGAAGAATTCTGTTGTTTCGTCAAATTCAGACATAATGCGACAAACTCCTACAATTTTTTACAAAATAAGTATGCCCCTATTTGTCCTCGAGGGCTTGAAATTGTCCAAATGGGGTCCTATAATGAACTTATCGAGCAAAGGAGAAAAACGACATGGAACAATTGTTGACAAAAATCGGTGAATTAATATCAATGGAAATCGACGAAGTGAAAGACGTTGAGTATCTTGATGAAGAGATGGGATATATGTTTTATATCAATCTCAAAGACGGAAGGAAAATATTGCTATCGTTGATTGACAGCAAAATGTAAAAAATGACCGCCGAAACGGTCGTTTTTATATTATTCAAAATTTATCCCGATATTCTGATGATTCAATATGAATCTCAAACGATATCTTTGATTTGCGACAGGGAAGTCACGATATAATCGCAATCTGCGGTTTTGCCCGTTTGGTATTTGTCAAACCATATCGTTTTTAAGCCGTAGTTGCGAGCGCCGTTTATATCTGCCGTGAGCGAATCGCCTATCATAAAGACATCTTGCGGTTTTTCTTTTATCACGGCAAAGCAAGCGTCGAAAAATTCTTTGTTCGGTTTCAAATGCCCGATTTCTGCAGACACGAAATAGCCGCTTATATACTTGTCGAAACCGGCTTTTGCAAGGCGTTTGGTTTGTTGTCCGAGGGGTGCGTTGCTCGCAACGTAAAGAGTGTGCTTTGACGAGAGGTATTCGAGCAATTCTTTTGCTCCGTCAACGGCGACGGCGCTTGTGGCAAGCCCGTCGTGAAAAGACTTCTCAAAAGCCACTCCGTCCGCATTTATTCCCAAAGTTTTGAAAAGCGTATTAAATCTCTTTTCGAGGAGTTCGTCAATGGTCAATTCGCCCCTTTCGAGTTGTTGCCAGAGAGAAAGATTGTAAGGATGAAATTTTTTGCACAGTTCCGTTGGATTTTCGATGCCGAAAAGAGCGCAAGCGTTCGTTATGCTTTCGTTTGCGCATTCGTCAAAATCGAGCAGAGTGTTGTCAACATCTACGAGTATTGTCATACGATATAGAATATCCTGATTTCTTCAAAGAATCAATATAAAAGGCGCGGAATTCCGCGCCTTGAGTTTTTAGTTTTGAGCGGAAACTTTGTCAACGTACGCACAGGCGTTGAACGCCGCAATCGAACCGTCTGACGCTGCCGTCACGAGTTGGCGAATCTTTTTCGTGCGGCAATCGCCTGCCACGAAGATGCCTTCGCAAGAGGTGGTGCAGTTTTCGTCTGCAACGATATACCCTGCCTTGTCAATTTGAACGAGATTTGCAAACGCAGTGTTGTTTGGCACTTGACCGATGCAAATAAAGGCGCATTTTGCGTTGACCACGACGTCTTCGTGAGTGATTGTATTTTCAAATCTCAACGCAGAAAGTTCGTCGTCGCCGATAAATTCTTTGAGGGAGAGATTGTGGGTGTACTTGACGTTGGGGCGAGCAAGCACGAGATCGAGAAGCGCCTTATCGCCGAAGAATTTGTCAAACAACGTGCAGATATGCACGCTCTTGCAATAACCGCTCAAAACGAGAGAATATTGAAGCGCCGTGTTGGCGTCGCCGATGACGCATACGTCTTCGCCCGAGTAGAACGCGCCGTCGCAAAGCGCGCAGTAACTTACGCCGTTTCCGACCAGTTCGTCCTCGCGCGCAACGCCGATTTTGCGTGGTTTTACGCCCGTTGCGAGAATGACCGATTTGCACTCGTATTTGTTGTAATCGGTGGTTAATTCAAACCCAAACGCAGTTTTAACTATCGATTGCGCTCTTTCAAGTTCTATTTGAGCACCCCATTCGGAGATTTGCTCGTAGAGTTTGTCCATAAGTTCCGCACCCGAAATCTTTTGGTACGAGGGGAAGTTTTCAACTCTCGGAGAGAAGGAAATCTGTCCTCCGAAACTGTCGCTTTCAAGCACGAGAACGCTTTTGCCTGCTCTCAAACAATTGAGCGCCGCCGTCATACCAGCAGGACCTGCGCCGATTACGATGATGTCAAATTTGTCCATAATAACCTCTTGTCGTTTGAAAAGAAAAGCGGTATGGCCGTTGCCATACCGCCCTCTCGTTTATCGTTTATTTTCTCGATTCGATATAGCCTTTGATTTTGCTTGCGTTGTCATAGACATCGTATCCGTTTCCGTTTGGCACGAGAAGGGTGGGCGCTTTCTTGACTCCGAATGCGAGAGTTTGATCTTTGTTGTCCTCGGCGTCGATGACCGTGTAGGAGATGCCCGCTTTGTCAAGCATTGCTTTTGCCATCTTGCAGTTGGGGCAAGTCTTCGTCGTGAAAATCAAAAGACCTTCGTCTTCGCTCTTGTGGCAGCAAGGGCACTCTGCGCTTGCTTCTTTTTGAGCCATTTTGACTTCGCTCTTGGCTTGGTCGTCACATGCAAATTCCTCAACGGCTTTGCCGTGATATTGAGAGTGCGCGATGTCGTACACTTTGCGCTCTTTGAACTCTGCGCGTTTACCGTCGTTCCAGTTCTGAACGGGGCGATAGTAACCGGTGATACGGCTGTAAACTTCCGCCTTTCTGCCGCAGATGGGGCAAGTGTATTGTTCCCCTTCGAGGTAGCCGTGTTCTTGGCAGACGGAATAGGTCGGGGAGAGCGTATAGTAGGGCAGTTTGTAGTTTTCTGCAATCTTTCTCACGAGATTTGCCGCCGCTTGCCAACTGTCGAGGCGTTGACCGAGGAATGCGTGGAAGACCGTACCCGAAGTGTAGAGGGTTTGGAGTTCGTCCTGAATGTCGAGAGCGGAGAAGATATCGCTCGTGTATCCGACGGGAAGGTGCGAACTGTTGGTGTAGTACGGCACGTTGTCGGCGTTGTTTGCGCAGATGATGCCGGGATATCTTTCTCTGTCGTGCTTTGCAAGACGGTAGGACGTAGATTCCGCAGGAGTTGCTTCAAGGTTGTACAGATCGCCGTACTCCTCTTGATAGTCGCTGAGTTTTTCACGCATGAAGTTGAGCACTTTCTTGGTGAATTCCTGCGCTTCTTTGTGCGTAAGATCCTTGCCGATCCAGTTTGCGTTGAGGCAAGCCTCGTTCATACCGACAAGACCGATCGTCGAGAAGTGGTTGCCGAATGTACCGAGGTATCTCTTCGTGTAGGGGGAAAGACCTTTGCCGAGGGGATTGGTGATGACGTTTCTCTTGATTTTGAGCGAGCGAGCGGATACGTTCATAAGGCGCTCGAGTTCTTTGAAGAATTCGTCTTCGGTCTTGCTCACGTACGCGATGCGCGGCATATTGATGGTTACAACGCCGATCGAACCGGTGGATTCGCCGCTACCGAAGAAGCCGCCCGATTTCTTGCGGAGTTCGCGCAAGTCAAGACGCAAACGGCAGCACATACTGCGCACGTCGCTCGGTTCCATATCACTGTTGATATAGTTGGAGAAGTAAGGCGTGCCGTATTTTGCAGTCATCGTGAAGAGAAGTCGATTGTTTTCCGTATTCGACCAGTCGAAATCTCTCGTGATGGAGTAGGTGGGGATAGGATATTGGAATCCTCTTCCGTTGGCGTCGCCTTCGATCATAATCTCGATGAACGCCTTGTTGACCATTGCCATCTCTTCGACGCAATCCTTATATTTGAAATCCATCTCTTTGCCGCCGACGATTGCAGGGAGTTCTGCCAAGTCGTTGGGCACGACCCAGTCGAGCGTAATGTTGGTGAACGGCGCTTGCGTACCCCAACGAGAAGGTGTGTTTACGCCGTAGATGAAGGATTGGATGCATTGCTTGACCTCTTTGTATGAGAGGTTGTCAACCTTGACGAACGGAGCAAGATACGTGTCGAAAGAACTGAACGCTTGCGCGCCTGCCCATTCGTTTTGCATGATGCCGAGGAAGTTGACCATTTGGTTGCAGAGGGTGGAAAGGTGGCTTGCCGGTGAAGAGGTGATCTTGCCGGGGATTCCGCCCAAACCTTCTTTGATGAGTTGCTTGAGCGACCAGCCTGCGCAGTAGCCCGTGAGCATGGACAAATCGTGAATGTGGATTTGAGCCTCGCGGTGTGCCTTTGCGATTTCTTCGTCGTAGATTTCGCTGAGCCAGTAGTTTGCCGTCACAGCGCCCGAGTTGGAAAGGATAAGTCCGCCGACCGAATACGTGACCGTGGAGTTTTCCTTGACGCGCCAGTCGTTGATTTTGAGATAATTGTTCACCGTGTTCTTGTAGTCGAGCATGGTGGAATTCATCTCACGAAGTTTTTCATGTTGCTTTCTATAAAGGATATACGCTTTTGCAACTTCAACGTATCCCGATTGAATGAGAACCACTTCAACGGAATCTTGAATGTCCTCAACGCTCACCACGTCGCCTTTGACCTTGTCGTTGAAGGTTGCCGTGACTCTGAGTGCGAGCATGTCGATGATGTCGTCGCTGAAACTTTTGTTCACAGCAGTGAACGCTTTTTCAATCGCGACCTTGATTTTGTTCAGATTGAATGGAACTATACTCCCGTCTCTTTTTTTGATGTTCAACATATCTATTGAACCCCCTTGGAAAATGTGCCCCTTTATTATAGCAAGCACGCAAGATAAGTCAAGAACAAATCGCAAAATAAAGTGTGAAACTTTTTTGCGAAACACTACATATTGTGTTTTTGTCAAAAAATGGCAGAATTTGCAAATTCCACTTTCCGTGTATTGAAAACCGCTGATTTTGCATATGTAACCGCCTATTCCGAAAAGCAAACCATATTCTAACACGCTCAAATATTTTCAGCGCTTTTGCGACGAATCTCCCGCGCACCACAATATGTTGTGGTCAGTGAAATTTGCAAAGGAACACATTATGAGAAATCTGCTGCAGTTTATAAGTGTGATTATTAATAATGTTTTTTTCAAAACGACAAACGGCCGTCCGAGTGGGCGGTCGTTCGTCGTGATAAGGGGAGTATTATGAGGAGCGTGTTGAAGTGTTTGTGCACGGTGAGCGACTATCGGTTATATGCACGCTGTGCGTGCGTGAAATTGCGCCTTTACGCAGCGATATTTGCGCTCTGCACAAGTGATATTGCGGTGCTGCCGCAGTTGAGGAAAATCAGATTGCGCATTTTGTGACGACACGGTTTTTTTCGGGTGTGGGCGATGCCCACCCAAAATTATTATTTATTCATTATTCATTATTAATTAACCTAATCAATCCGTTTCCTTGTTTTTCAAAAACAGCACGTTTTTGGTGTGCACGTCGCTGTATGAGAAGGTGCGTTTTTCGCCTGTGTCCAATTCGACGGTGAAGATCGAGGGGAACAGCGCGGTGACTTTGCCGTGGCAGAGGGAGGATTTGCCTCGTCCGCCGTTGATTTTGATGAGTACGGGTATGCCGACTATTTTTTGAACGCGCGCTTTTGCCTCGCCGATGGATTGTCCGATTTCTCTCATAGCAGGATTATTGCCGATTTTGTGAGATTTATTCGTCATAAATCAAAGTTGCTAGGAATATGTTTTTGGTGAAACGGAGGAATGCTATGTTCGATTTTGAAAAAATAAGTGCCAGCAAATTTTACGTTGCGCCGACCTCGGAGCGAGTGGTTGAGTTTTCGCCGACGGATATCGATATGTCCAACGTCGCAAGAATACTCTCGCTTGCAGTTGACGCAAAGGCTTCAAGCGTGGACGCACAAGACGGTTATGCGCAAGTGAGCGGGAGAGTGAATTTCCGCCTTGCGTATCTCGATAAAGAAGGCATGCCAAAGGGCGTGGATTACAACGCCGATTTCACGGCGAGAGTGGACGGCGAGTTTGCGGAGGGGGATAGCGCCTGGAGCGACGTGGTGATTTCCGAATCCGATGCCGCGGCAAGCGACACGCTCACGCTCACGGCAGTGCTCGAGGTTACGGTTTCGGCAATCAAACGCGACGAAATCGAGGTTCTGACGGGCGCAGACGATTGCTACGTGCAGAAAAAAGAGATCTACGTTCCGACGTTCATTGCGCAAAAATCCGTCGTCGTTCCGTTTGACGACGAAAAGAACGTGGGCGGTGAGATCGAGTCGGTGCTTGGACTGTCCACGACGGTCGTGCCGCTCAAATCGCTCGCAACCGACGGCGGCGCAAACGCTTCTCTTGCCGTTCACGCAACCGTGACGTACGCCGAGGGCGGACAGATCAAACAACACGATTTTGAAATTCCGCTCGAAGAAGAGTTCAACCTCGACGGCGTGCTCGAAGGCGACGCAATCAAACTCTGCGCCGTAACCAAATCGTCCAAAGTCGTGCTTCAAGGCGTGACGGACGACAACACCATTCGCGTTGAGGGAGAGATTCAAATCAGAATCCAAGCGTTCAGATGCTCGAAAACCGAAATCATCTCCGACTTGTTTATGCTGTCCAACGAAACGGAAATCGAACGCAAAACCGCAAAATACGAGTGCTTTGACGGTTGCGGATACTTCATCAAGGGCGTGGGCGGCAGCGCAACGCTGTCGGACAACAAACCTGCCGCAATCGAAGTGTGTGCCTTGCCTTATGCAAGGTGCTACACCACTCGCGCCTACGTCAACGACGAAAACAGCCTCATCGTCGAGGGCGTGGCAAACACCGATATCATCTATCGCGACGAAAACGGATTCAATTCCGTGCGTGCGGAACTTCCGTTTGCTATATCTGCGGCAAGCGAGATTCCGTTCTCCAAAGAAGTGCGCGTAGAATGCCGAATTCAGCGCATAGACGCCGTTGTGCGCAGAGAACGCGAGCTTGATATCACCTTCGACGTGGCAATCGCGGTCTGCGGATTCTCTCCGCTTGAGGCAACATACATTTCGGCAGTGAACGTCACCACGGAGCGTGCGCAAAACACTTCCGCATTGTCCGTGTACGTGGCAACGCCGTCCGACACGATGCTTGACGTCTGCGCCGCATTGTCCGCAATGCCCGACGACATCCTCGCGCAGAATCCCGACCTTCAAGAACCCTTTGCAGAGGACACGAAGATCGTGTATTTCAGAGCGTTGAAATAACGCGGTATCGGGGGGGAAAATAAAAAAAAGAGGGAGGCGCATAGCCTCTCTCTTTGCTTTTGATTTAGCCGTATAGATTGCTTGTTTTTGAAGAGCAATCTACGGTTTTAGAATATCGTCTGCGGAACAGTCGAGAAAAGCACACATTTTTGCAAACGTGACGAGGGAGGGCATAATCCGCCCCGAAAGGTATTGCGAAACGGTCGGTTTTGAAACGCCGATCGCCTTTGCGAGATCGCTTTTCGATTTTCCCGACAGTTCGATTTCCTCTTTCAATCTTTTGCTGATTTTTTCACTCAATTCGTCCATATCGTTGCTGAACATTTCCTTATCAATAATATTAGGCACTACTTAACAGGATGTCTGCAAAATTAGGCACAACCTAACAATTATGACAGTGGTCTGGCAGGATGATAGTATTAATTTACAATTTGTTTCACAAATAGGGGGAATTAAAATGCGCGAAATCGTATTAAAACAAGGTCAAACTTTTGTCGGCGACAATTACGTCGGAATGATTAATAAGATTTTCGGAACTCATTATGAAAGTTATATGAGGTCGAGCGTTTCGTTGGATAAATACGGTATGCCCGATTATATTGCGTGGATAGTATATTTGAACGACGAGTGGCATTCGGATTGGAAAAACAGCGTTGAAGGCAACAAAATTACAGAATATTGTTTGGATAGAGAAAAGTTTGTTAAAGACAAGTGCAAATTCCCCAAAAGATTGGTCTTTATGAGATGTCCGAAGACGAGAGGAAAGTGTGTATTTATCGGCGTTGCAACTCTTGTCAAAATCGATTCGGAAAGGATGATAAAAGAGTATAGATTGGAAAGAAAGGACGAGGTTTTGCGCTTTTAATTTTGAGGAAACATTATGAAAAAGAAATCAAAAACAATTACGAATAACAAATAAAACGCATGAGGAAATAATGGGAAAACTTGTTAACATACTTATTATTTTAGCATTTTTGTGTTTTTGGATAATACTAGTTGGTGCAATTTATGGCTATACGATTGTGTGGGTAGTTGGATTAGTTTTGCTAATAGCTTTTTTCGGTCTTGCTTATTTGATTAAACGCCACATAGATAAAAAGACCCCAAAGACAACGTGGTCGGAACTGTCGGGAAAGGAAAAGAGATTGCTTAGCCAAGAGCCGAGTCAAAAGACATATGCCAAGTTAAAACGAAATGGCGTTAATGTCGAAATGGTCTTAAAGAATTGTTTAGATATCTTAAAACAAGAAGATCCCCTAGGTTATTATGAATCTCCTTATTATAAAGGAAAAAAGTTAAGACAAAACACGGGATCAAATGTTAAGACGGATAATTTAAAAGAAGAGACAAAGCCACGTGAGTTATCGGAAGAAAAAGAGTGTAAGCAAAACAAAGATGATGATATAAGCAAGTTCCTTAAAGAATGTCTGGGGGAAAGCTATGTTGATGTAGAAGAATACGTAGATGTAATATATGATACGTGGTCGATACAGTCATATGGCGCTGCGGAAAAATCGAAATATGGCGATACGTCGTATTGTGTGCTACATATACAAAGTGATTATTTGTGGGACATAATAGCAGAAGTTACCTATGATTTTATAAAAATATATGCGCTGTTTTTTAAAGCGGATACATCAAAAGAAGGATTATTTGAACAAATAAACAAATGGAATCAATCTAACAAACGAGAAGGCGATTGCAAATTTGTAATAGTTGACGATAATTGTCTTGTGGTTAAAAATATACCAATAATGTCGAAATCTGAAGTTGCAAGAATGTCTTGGACTTACGCACTCAAAATTTCAAATACATTAGATAATCTATTTTCAAGTGCTTCATCGTTTATAAAGAGGTAAAAAATGCATAAAAATGACGAATGTTTGAGAGAAATATTGAAAGAAAACAAAATTGTATTTACCGAAGAGTGTGAAGATGAGCATTCCGAGACTAGATTTTATGCAACGATTTATGATGCAAAATGCACAATTTATAATGTAGCAAACATGATATGGATGGTTGGCGAAGTAAAACTTGGAAAGAATAAAGACAAATCGGTTCTATATAAGGAATTAAATGAATTAAACTGTTCCAATCCATTTTTTATTTTCTATTATGATTGTGAGAAAGAAGTTCTTGTTACGCAACTTCAAATCTTTCAAATTGAAAATAACTATGAAAGTATTATGCGCAATATGGTTTCACAAATGATAAGTGCGTGTTTGAATGTAACAATTCGTGCGGAAAACTTAGAAGATAATTACGATACAGAATTTGACGCTGAAAAAAAGGTTAAACAACACATACAAGAAGATGCCAAAAACAGAAATTGCAATGAACAATGCGAACAAAATGCAGATGATCAAAGCGATTATGTCTTATCGGAAGAAGATCTGCGCGTAGTAGCAGAGGTTTTCAAAGTTGATAAACAAGAAGATAAGGATAGTAAAATGTAAGATGATTTTGATGGTATTTATGATAGTTTAAAAGATAACGGAGGTGCAAGAATGGTGTCGGGAATCGATCGTGAAGAAGAAGCGACTGCCTTTCTTTTAGATATGTGCAAAACAATGCCACATGCACCAAGCAAATCAATGTTAGCGAAATTGTCAGTAATTCTTGCCGACGACGTCGGAGAGCATCCTGCATTGATATATGGGTTTGAGTATTCGCCCATGTTGATGTGCGAAATTGTTTATATCTTTTTGGTGAAAATTGGGAATGTTATAAGGTTCTTTGTTGCTGAATCGGACATGTTTTGTGGATTTTGTTTGTGTGAGTATGCGGATGGAATACACAAGAATTATGGTCCGGTTCAACTAGAAGTTTTGCCAACGCGGATAAAAGAAGTTGTTGATAAATGAAGCAAAGAAATTAAATTTAATAGGTATAAACGAGCAAGAGAGGTTCATGTTTATTTGAAATGTGAAAACAATAAAAAAACGACGGTTATCTGCCGTCGTTTCTTATATTCGAGTTGATTGATTTTGTTATGCAAGGCGGGCGGATTTCAAGGAGAGAAGATAATTTCTTGCGTCCGTTTTTGCTTGTTCCAACGCTTCGTCGAGGGTGGCGCGGGCGTCGTCGATGAGTTTGACGATGTCGGATTGAGCAAGCATATCTTTGATTGCCGCTGCATCTTCGTCGGATACGTTCATTCCCGCAAAGGCGTCGTCAGCTTTTTTGCCGAAGTTCTCAATCGCTTGTTTGAGTGTTGACAAGTCTTTGCAATCGTCTTGAGAGGGAATATAAGCCTCAACGAGTTTATCAAGATCGAAATCCGCAGACGAAGAGGGGATAGAACTCAATAAGGTTTTGGCTTGGTCGAGCGACGTTTTCACGGAGTCGGCAAGCGAAGAGATCTTGGATTTTGCAAGCGATACGCTTTCTTCGTCGTACACGATAGATGCCGAGAGCGTTCCGGTTGCTTTTTTGTACGCCTGGTCGAAAGAGGCGCGCGCGGAGTCGTCTGCGTTTCTGTAAACGGTGTTTGCAAAACTATCGAAGTCGGCTTTACTCACGACGACGAAACCGTTTGGATCGGTGAATTTTTCTTTGAAAAGATCCGTTTTATCTCCGAAAAGCGCGGACAATTCGCCAAGGTCGTCTGCGGAGAATTTGTAGGTCGGATTCTCGATCGCAAGAGTGGTGCACTCGTCGTAAAATTCGAGAGCCAACTTGCTTGCGGACGCGAGTGCGTATTTGGTCGCATACAAAGTTTGCTTTGCAAGCGATATCGCATCAAACGGGTTTGTCGTAAAGGTGCTTACGAGTTTTTGCGAGTAATATTTGACGTAGACGGAGTTTTCGGCAGTGCGCTTTGCGTTGTCAAAGACGTATTGCGCGCGGTTTACGGCGTATTGATAGGACTCGTCGAGTTGACTTTCCAAATCCGATTGCGCGTCGGTTATTTTTTCAAGCAGGGCGTCAAAGGACATATCCGTTGCTTCCTCGAGTGAAACGCCGTTTTGCATGGCCTTTTTGACGGCGCGATAGGTCGCCACGTCGAGATTTTGGATTTTCGTATCGGGATTGTCTGCTTTAAGTTTTTCGAGTTCGCTCTGAAGCACGTAGTCGCAAGCGGTGGAGAAAGACACGTTGATTTGCGGATCTGCTTTTTTGAGAGCGGCGGAAAACTTGTCGCCGATGCGCTCGAATATTCCGTTTTGCTCCGTGCTTGACGACACCTCTACGTTTACGTTCGAGCCGTCCTCGACGTAGCCGTATTTGAGGGCGAGTGAAGCGATATTGCTCACCGCAACGTCCAACTCCGCGTCCACGATTCCGTTTTCTTCAAACAGCAGGACTTTGCCGTCCTTGTTTGCGCCGGTTGCACTCATCACGACGTTGTTTTGATCGAGCACGAGTTCGATTGACGGATTGACGTCTATGCACACGAAAGAAGTGGCTTTTTGCGCTTGCGGCGTTTGAGGAGAGTCGGTGGTGATGTTGCACGCGCAAAGACTCACCGCCAAAAACACGGTGATCAAAAGGCATATCGCCAAACTTATCGTGACGCTTTTTCCTTTGCGCATACCCTCTCCGAACGACTTTTGCAAGCGGATTTGCCGCCAAAAACGTAGATTTCGAGCATATCTCAATGCAATTTTTATATCTTTACGGTATAAATAATATACTTGAATTGTTAAAGCACAATAAATTTTTCTTAAAGAATCCTAAATATTTGACACAAATATTAAAAATATCGGGCAAAACGAACAAATTTTCCGAAAAATAATATTGGGTTGTTATATTTCGGGGCGTGTGATAAAATATACGTATGACCAAGCAAGAATTGGACAAATTGATGCTCCGCCTTCAACGAGGCGACGAAAGCGCGTTTGAGCAAATCTACAACGATACCAAACGTGGTCTTTTTGCGTTCATTATGTCCATTTGCCGCAACTATCAGACTGCGGAAGATATGATGCAAACCGCCTATATCCGACTCAGAACGACAATCGCAAACTATCGGACAGGATCAAACGCATACGCTTGGCTGTATACCATCGCAAAGAACGCCACTCTCAACGAGATTGCACGCAAAAAGCGAGAAAATTCCACCGAATCCTTCGATGACGACGCGCGTTACGGGACGTACTCCATTGACGACGAAATGTCGCCCGTAACCAACCTTATGAACAGGGTGCTCGATGAAGACGAGCGGCAAATCGTGACGCTTCACGCCGTGTCGGGATTCAGGCACAGAGAAATCGCCGAGATGATGGACAAGCCGCTCGGAACTGTCGTGTGGACATACAACAACGCACTTTCAAAACTCAAAAAAGAACTGCAAAAGGAGGACGAAGATGAAAATTAAAGATATCGAAAGCAAACTCAAAAGCGAGCAGAAATCTCAAAATATCCCCGACGTCCTTCAGCGCGCAAAAAAAGCGCCCATAAACAGATTGCTCGACGGACAGACTCCGCTTCGTGCGTTTGACAAGCAGACGGCGGTCAGATTGTTGTGGTGCGCAATGTTCCTGCTCGTGGCGGCGGTGCTTGCGATTTGGGCAGGAGCGACGATTCCCGACGGCGGACAAGGAAAGGCGTCGCTTGCATACGTCAGAATCATCGTGGTTTCGGAGGGCGAAACAACCGAGTACGGCATAGTAACGGAGGATTTTGAAAGAGTGGCGGCACTCGTGCAAGAGAAGCAAAACGATACGCTCGTATGTCAAAATCTGCAAAAAAACGGATACAACGTCGAGGTCGCTCTGAAAGAAGTGTATCAGCCGAAAGAGGGCGATAGAATCACGATTTGCGTGGTCTCAAACACCGTGCCGAATGGCTTTGTCGACGGCGTGAAGGCGGCGTTTTCGGCCGACGGCATCGAGGTTTCCACGTCGGAAAACGACTCTGCGACTATCGCAACGCTTCGCTCGTTGGTTGGCGACGACAGAGCCGACGTCGATACGCTTATTAAAAAATATCTAGAAAAGTTTTGATAGGCGTTTAGAGCGAAAAGGTTCGAAACGGACGATTCGGGCGCATAGAATAGCGATTTTCGGGCGGAGAATATATCGTTCTTCGCTCGTTTTTTATGGCTTTCAAGCGGGAAACGCGTTAAACGCATTAGAAGAAGTTAATATTTTTTTGTGTAACTTGTAGTAAAAACAAGGAAAAGCCAATGGAAAAACGAAATAATCGGGTGTAAACTCACTTAAAAGCGCACCGAGAGCAAAATAAAGTTGAAAAAAGACGATAACGCGTGTATAATAAGTTCATAAAATTTATTCATACTACGAACGTGCGCGCCTGCGCACCAAAGGTGACTATGAAAAAAACACTAATGACCTTGCTCATCGTTCTTTCGGTCGCGCTTCTTTGCGTGGCTTTCGTTGCGTGCGACACCACCACCGATCCGAACGGCGACGACAACGGACACAATCAGTACGAACAAGCGAAATATACTGTCACGTTCAACGTGAACAGCCCCGACTTCAAACTCCCCGACAACGTGGTCAAAGACGTCGTATCGGGCTCGTCCGTCGAAGAACCGAAGAATGCCGACGGCACTCCCGTCAGACCTATTAAGACGGGTTATACGTTCAAATGGTGGTCTGCCGACGGCACGAACGAGTTTGTTTTCGGCACGACGCCCATAACCAAAAACACGACGATAACCGCAATCTACACGAACAATGTTTACGAACTCGTTGCCCACGTGGATCAAAAGTTGGTTGCAACGAAGGACGACGAGGGAAATTATACCTACGAATTGCAAACCGTTGACACGGGCGCAAGCATTACGGAAGGAACGAAGTTTACAGCAACGTACGATTCCGACGGCAATCTCGATTGCCCTACGCCCAAAGAAAACGACGAGTTCGTTTTTTGGTTCTATATGAACGACGACGGAAAACCCGTTCAACTCACCGAATTGGCGTCTTCTTCCGAAAAGACGGTCAAACTCAAGAGCAAGTGGAAAATTTCCAGAAATAACGTGCAGATTTACGCAATGTTCAAATCCACGCTTCCCGAAATTACCGTAGAATACGTTAACTCCCGCACCGACGGTACGATTGCGACGAGAACGTATCCCGTCAGCGAAAGTCTGACGCAGGAAGAAGCGGATTCCGTTTCGGGCTCTATCACGGCGGATCCGGAATATAAGTTCTCCAAGTGGTATTACGTGCGCATGCTCACCGAAAACGACGAGGAAAAGACTGAAAAAATCGATTACGTTTTCAAAGCGGACGACGTGAAGAATTATACGACTCTTTACACGGCGAGCGGCGTTTCGGATTACTTCACGCCTGCGACGATCAAAATGTACGCAAAGTTCACAAAGCAAATTGCGATAAACGGCGTGGGCGATTATCAAGGCAAGTTGTACAACGTTCTGCACGGCACGACGAGCAACGAAAAAGATATCGAAGAATTGCTCGACGCAGACATTCGATTCACGCAAGACATAAATTTTGAAGGCTACAAATTCCAACCGCTCTTTGATGAAAATCACGTCTTTACGGGCAAGATCGACGGCGGCGTTTACGATGCCGAAAGTCAGTTGAAGGGCAAAGTGAAACTTTCAAACGGTACGTTCGGCTCTGCAACTCACGCTTCCGTGTTCGGATACGTTTCGGGTACGATCGAAAACGTTGATTTTGAAAACGTAAAACTCGTGATCGATAAGGCGGACGGCAAATATGCAAGCGTCGTATATATGGGTTACGTTGCAAGCGTGCTCGGCGGTAGAGTGGAGAATTGTGACGTGCGTATCACTAGCAAACTTACGGTCGGTGAAGATTCTACGGACGGCGCAACTTGGCTCGAATCGGGCATGAAAGCAGTGTATTTCGGAGCAATCGCGGCAAGAGTCGAAGGCAGCAGTTCCGTCAAAGACTCCGGCGTGATAAGAAAGTGCAACGTCGTGGTTTATGCGGATTTCGCGTGCGAATCGTTGACTTTCGGCGGTGTGTGCGCAACGAGCAACTCCGCATCCACGCTTGAACAAAACACTGCGACCGTGGAACTTGAAAACGTGAATTGCCACGACGATTCCGAAGCGGCAAACGGCAAATCTTTCGTGAGAATCGGCGGACTCGTTGCAACCAACGGCGGTGAAATCGTCAAGTGCGAAGCGACGATAAAGATTGACAGCCTTACGAGTCTTGAAGAGGCGTATTTCGGCGGTGTGTGCGCAGACAACGCAGGAAGCATTCAAACGACCAAAGTTGCCAACGCAACCGTCAACGCAACCGTCGGCGGCGCAATATCTCAAATCGTGTGCATCGGCGGTATGGTCGGAAGAAACGAGGGCTATATCCTCAACAGCCATTGCAAAGTCAACTTCAATATCACGGCGCAAAAAGCCAACGGCATAGTTGCGATAGGCGGCATCGTGGGAAGCAACGCACAAAGCAAGAGCAGTTCAACGAGTTCTTCTACAACGGGAAGCGGCGCAGTCAACAAGGCTTATTGCGTGGGCAATATCAACGTTGAAACGTCGGCGAGTATGAGCAAAGATTCAAAGGTTACGCTCTACGTGGGCGGTATGATCGGCAGAAACGCACAAACCAAAAAGATTGCCAATTGTTTCGTCGTCGTCGGCATCAACGTGCAAAACGGCACGCAAGGCGCAAACCATTTGGGATATATGTTCGGCAAGCACGAGCAAACGTCCGAGTTGGTGTCAAACACGCTTTATTATGCAACCGACGATAATCTCGGCCTTAAACTCAACGGTGAAACTTACGTCATGACCGGCGAAGACAAAGAAGATCAAGGCACGGGAAAGACGAGCGGAACGTTCTTGTCGGAAGGCTCGTTCACGGGACTTGGCAAACTTCTCGACTTCGATATAAGCGAAGACGGACCGTGGAAGATGCAAGAAGGCACATACCCGACGCTTCGATAAGCAAACGGATTAAAGAATAATTTTTTGACGATACGCGCGCCCGCAAGGCGCGCGTATTATTTATGGTAAAGTTATCATAATTTTTTTATACAATATTCAGTAATGCTTGACGAGATGCGTACACGATGATACAATTGAGCAAAATTCAGTAATTTGCGAGGTTGAAATGGCACGAAAATCACGCTTTGACGGCGGCACGAAAAACAAAATGATCGAAGTCGGCACAAAGTTGTTTTTTGAAAACGGATTCGACGGCACGAGCATACGCAACATTGCAGACGAAGTGGGGTGCGAAGTCGGGTTGTTCTACTATTATTACAAGAGCAAAGACGACTTGTTTTCGGATATTCTAGAGCACTTTTTCGAACCGTACAAGAAAGATTTTCAAGCGATCGTGGACGGCATAAGAGAGAACAACGACAGAGCGCTTGAAAGATTTTTTAAGTATATGCACGTCGAAGTACGCGATTTCAGAGCAAAGTACGAGGGCAATATGCACCGCACGGTCAGATGGGCAATCAGAGAGCAAGCGCTCACGGTTATCGAGCCGTACATAGAGCAAATCGTCGATATACTCGTTCAAAACGGAGCAAATCCGCCTATGCAGCCGAGGCTTACCGCCGTATTTCTTGCGCACGGAGTCGGAAGCGTGATTTTGCACGAGGATGCGGATTGGGTTGATGAGGTTACTCCGCAATTGAGAAGAACCGTCAATTTCGTGACGGGAATTCCCGAAAATAAACAAAAAGAAATGTTTGGAGAATGAGGATAAATATATGAGAAACATTATTGAAATCGAAAATTTGGATAAGAGTTTTCAGGACGTTCACGCAGTAAACGACTTGTCGCTTTGCGTAAAAGAAGGCGAATTGTTTGCGTTTTTGGGAGTAAACGGGGCGGGTAAATCGACCACTATATCAATAATGTGCGGTATGCTCGCAAAAGATTCGGGCAAGGTCTATATCGACGGAAAGGACGTGGACGGCGATATGCGAGAGATTGCAAAAGAACTCGGCGTCGTGTTTCAAAACTCCGTTCTTGACGAAAAACTCAGCGTGAAGGACAATCTTTTGTCGCGCGCAAGCCTTTACGGCATCACGGGCAAAGCCGCAAAGGACAGGATCAGCGAACTTGCAAAGTTGTTGGACTTTGAGGATATTCTCGGTCGCACTTTCGGAAAATTGTCGGGCGGACAAAGGAGAAGAGTCGACGTTGCGCGCGCGCTTTTGCACAAACCGAAAATTCTCATACTCGACGAGCCGACGACGGGACTCGATCCCGAAGCGAGAAAAACGTTGTGGAGCGTCGTCACTTCGCTTAGAAAAAACGAGAATATGACGGTGTTTTTGACAACGCACTATATGGAAGAAGCCGCAGACGCGGATTACGTGGTGATTCTCGACAGCGGAAAGATTTCCGCCAAGGGCACGCCTCTCGAACTCAAAAACGCTTATACGGGTGATTTCGTGACCATATACAACGCGGACGAGAGTGCCGTCAGGGCGCTCGGACTGCCGTGCGAAAACATACGAGATGCAATCAGGGTTGCCGTCAAGGATACCGCTCAGGCACGCGACCTTATCTTGAACAATCCGCAGTTGTTTTCCGATTTTGAAATCACAAAAGGCAAAATGGACGACGTGTTTCTTGCCGTTACGGGCAAAAAACTCGAAGGAGGCGCACAATGAAAACGTTTTTTGCACTCACGAAACGAAATATCAAAATCTTCTTCAAAGACAAAGGAATGTTTTTCACTTCGCTTATCACGCCTGTGATCCTTCTCGTCTTGTACGTCACGTTCCTTGCAAAAGTATACAGAGAATCTTTCGCATCGGCGCTTCCCGACGGGGTCAGCGTTCCCGAAAAACTCATCAACGGAATGGTTGCGGGAGAGTTGGTTTCATCGCTTTTGGCGGTGTGTTGCGTCACGGTTGCGTTCTGCTCTAACCTTTTGATGGTCAACGACAAAATCACGGGAGCGAGAAAAGATTTTCTCATCTCTCCGACGAAAAAATCCACGATAGCGGCGGCTTATTTTTCGGGCTCGTTGCTTACGACGCTCATCGTGACGTACGTTGCGACTGCGGCTTGCCTCGTATACGTTGCGGTGCAAGGGTGGTATATGTCGGTGGGAGACGTATTCCTTTTGCTTGCCGACGTATTTATCGTCACGTCGTTCGGTACGGCGTTGTCGAGCGTGGTGAACGTGTTTTTGAAAACGCAAGGACAAGCGTCGGGCGTCGGCACGATAGTTTCGGCAGGTTACGGTTTCATCTGCGGCGCATATATGCCGATATCCTCATTTGGCAAAGGGCTGCAAAATTTCATATCGTTGCTCCCGGGCACTTACGGCACGGCTCTTATGCGTAACCACGCTTTGAGAGGCGTGTATGAGGAAATGTCCGAGCAAGGTTTCCCGAGAGATGTGGTCGAGGCAATCAAGGACAGCGTCGATTGCAATCTGTATTTCTTCGGCGACAAGGTGAGCCAAGGCGCAATGTACGGCGTGATGACGGGCGCAATCGTTGTTTTCGTTGCGGCATACGTGCTTATAAATCTCTATCAAAGCAAAGCGCACAAATCGTTTGAGGACGTCGTGAAAAAGAAGAAAATCAAACGCAACGAGAAAGAGAATTGAAAACGATGGGAAAGAAGAAAATTGACCTGCAAAACTATTACAGAAAGGGCGTATATCGTCACTTTTCACAGGATTGCAAATGCTCGATTTCAATGACAGCGCGCATTGACGTCACCGATCTCGTGAGAGTGTCGAAAAGCACAGGGCGCAAGTTTTATAAACTTTCTGTATCTCGTGTGCAAAACGCTCAACTCGCGCGACGACTACAAAATGGTTTACGATTGGAAGAGCGAAGAACTTTTTTGTTACGACAAAATCAATCCCACGCAATACGTGTTTCACGACGATACCGAAACGTGCACTCCCGTTTATACGACGTATTTCGAGGATTACGAAGAGTTTTATAGTGAATGTAAAAACGATATCGAGCGCGCAAAACAGACGAGAGAATATGTGTTGGATACGGAAAATCATCCCAACTGGTTCGACGCGTCGTTTTTGCCGTGGGTGAGTTACGATTCTATGAATGTTGAACTCCCCGACGGGCATCTGTACTTCCAACCCATAGTCAATTGGGGCAAGTATCGCGAGGAAAACGGCAAAATCGTTTTGCCGCTTACGATACGTCTGAATCATGCAATCGCGGACGGATATCTGCTGTCAACGGCGTATAGGATTCTTGAAGACGAGATTGAAAAATTCTGCAAAGAGAGGGTTAGAATATGAAAAAATGGTTTGACGAAGAGTATAAGTTCGAGATTGAAACGATAGGTTTTTTGAGGGGGGATAAGACGGAATACTACTGCCGCAACGGCGAGCAGATCGGGGACAAATACGAATGTACCTACGGTTGCCCCGTCAACGCGCAAGGTTACGGCATTTGCAGCAAGACTATGACGATGCTCTATCCGATTATGGAAGCGGTCAGAAGCGGCGGCGATTTGCGAAAAGTCGGCGGCGAGGACAAATACGTCAAGACTATCGTTTGTCCCGACGGTTGCGTTATGTTCAGACTCACCGCAACTCCTCTCGGCAACGAAAACTTTTTTGAAGGCAAGTTTTACGAGGACAAATCGAGCGATAGAAGCGACAAATAATCGCGAAGTTGATATTGGCGTTTATCAAACAAGCGCCTTTAAGAATATTGTCACGGCGTATATATGCGCAAAGGAGGATATTATGAGGAGAATTCGTACGCTCGGTTTTATTATGATAGTTGCTGTGGTGCTGTGTGTGGCACTGGCTTTTTGCGCTTGCGATAAAGACGACGAGCCTAATGACGTTGAAGAAGTCCCTGATTTTCGCATTGAGGATTATGCTTATTTTGAATTGGGTGCGGGCTATGCTGAAAGCAATAAAATCGTAATCAAAAAGATCAAGGACGAGTACAAAGATACCGTTACCGACATGGTTATTCCCGATACGTGCACGAGCATATACGGTGGAGCGTTCGAGGAAATGAAAAATCTGCGTAAAGTTACTATTCCTAACGTCAGAATGGGAATCGGTGTTTTTCAGAATTGTACGAAACTTAACGAGATCGTTTTTTCCGACGACGTGGAATGGATTTCGGAAAAATGTTTTGCGGGTTGTTCTTCACTTGAGAATGTAGTATTGCCGCCTGCATTGAAAGGTATTTCTGCAGATTCATTTAGCGGTACTTCGTGGTTTAACTCTCAACCTGACGGTATAGTGTATATTGGAAATATTGCATATGCTTATAAAGGGGATATGCCAAAAGATACGACGATTACGTTTAGGGATGGAACGAAGGTCATTGCCGATTGGTTTTTTAGATTCTGTAACGAGGTGGTGGAAGTTATTATGCCCGATAGCGTTGAGTTTATCGGAATAGACTTATTTACCGGTTGTGAAAAACTAAGAAATGTTAGATTTAGCGAAAATATAACGCACGCAACGCGTTTTTTCAATTGCCCTTCAATAAGAGAAGTTGTGTTCCCTGATAAAGTTGAAACATTGTATTCAAACACTTTTTACAATTGCGTTAGTCTTATGAGCGTAACAATCGGAAAAAATTATAAGAAAACAATTATCGGTTGGTTTGAGCCGGTTGTTCAGCACTGTCCGAGACTTGTGCAAATTTATAATAGGTCGAACGGAGAGATAGAGTCTCTTAGTTATTGCGACGGTATATATTTCTATTCTAAAGAAGGAGAAGGTAAACTTGTAGAAACAGAGAAAGATACGTATTACCTTATACAAGGGCAGGAAAAGCGTTTCGTTGGTTATTTTGGTGATGAAATAGAGACATTTTCCCTTGATGCCGACACCACGGAAGTAACGCGCGGGGCGTTTTATGATTCAAAAGTAAAGCATGTTATTTTGCCCGAAGGAGTGAAAAAGATAGGCGAATTCGCGTTTGGAGGAGATAGTTTGGTCGAAACGATTACGATGCCTTCGTCAATAGAGGAAGTTGATTATCTAACTTTTGAAGATTTTTTTTACGAGTCGTTTGAAGACCCTCGTGTGTTCACCGTTTATTATGATGGCACAATGGCACAATGGGACGCAGTAGTAAAATTTGAATATCAAATGTCTTCCCGTGTTATTTGCAAAGACGGCACGATATCATTGAATAAGGAATGTGTGCCTTTTTAATATAAGCCATTAAAATTTGATATCTACACAAAACGAAAACCCCCTCGAATTATTCGAGGGGGTTTCAATTTCGCTAAATAGCGAAGACGGTCAGATTAGTCTTTGTAAGACTCTGCTTTCTTCACGTAGAACGCACGTTTCTTTGCCGCGTCTTCTTCGTTCTTTGCAAACAAGACTTTTGCCGCATCCGGATTCATCTTCGCAAGAGAAGCGTATCTCGTTTCGTTCATAAGGAAGGCTTGATAGTCGTCCGTAGGCTCTTTGCTGTCGATTGCAAGCGGTGCTTTGTCCGTGCCGACGAGAGTCGGGTTGTAGCGGAAGAGTTGCCAATAACCGCAGTCGACTGCCTTCTTCATTTCCATTTGAGAATTGTCCATACCGCCTTTGATGCCGTGGTTGATGCACGGTGCGTATGCGATGATGATGGACGGTCCGTGATATGCTTCAGCCTCTGCGAACGCTTTGACCACTTGGTTCATATCTGCGCCCATAGAAACTTGTGCGACGTAGACGTAGCCGTAATCCATTGCGAGAAGAGCGAGGTCTTTCTTCTTGGTGCGTTTGCCCGTTGCGGCGAATTTTGCGATTGCGCCGGTAGGAGTGGACTTGGACGCTTGTCCGCCGGTGTTGGAGTAAACTTCGGTGTCGAGAACGAGGATGTTGACGTCTTCGCCGCTTGCGAGAACGTGGTCAACGCCGTTGTAACCGATATCGTATGCCCAGCCGTCGCCACCGACGATCCAGACGGATTTCTTGATGAGGCAATCTTTTCTTGCTTCGATGCTTTCGAGAAGTTCGAGGCTCAAACCGTTTGCTTTCTTCTTTTCTTCGGGGAGGAGTGCGAGGATTGCGTTGGTTGCTTCTTCGCTCTTTTGTGCGTCCTCTCTGTTTTCAAGCCAGTTGTTCAAAGCGGCTTTCATGTCTTCGGAGATTGCGTCGAGACCGATGAGGCTCGTGATATTGTTTGCAAGCACGTTGCGACGCGTGTCGTATGCAAGATGCATGCCGTATCCGAACTCTGCGTTGTCCTCAAACAAGGAGTTTGCCCAAGCAGGACCGCGACCTTTGTCGTTCTTGGTGTAGGGGCAAGTCGGAGCGCTGCCGCCGTAGATGGAGGAGCAACCCGTTGCGTTTGCGATGAGCATTCTGTCGCCGAAGAGTTGGGTCATAAGTTTGACGTACGGAGTTTCACCGCAGCCTGCGCATGCGCCCGAGAACTCGAAGAGCGGCTTCTTGAACTGACTGTTCTTGACGTTGATCGATTTGAGTTCCGCAGAAGTCTCTTTGAGGCTTGCGGCGTAATCCCAGTTTTCTTCCTCTTTTGCGATTGCTTCGTCGAGGGGAACCATGGTGAGTGCTTTCTCTTTTGCAGGGCAGACAGCCACGCAGTTGGAGCAACCCGTGCAGTCGAAGGGGCTGACTTGCATACGGAATTCGTAGCCTTTCACGCCGATTGCTGGTTTGGTTTCAAATGATTCGGGCTTGTTTGCGAGTTCCTCTGCGGTTGCGAGAGTCGGACGAATGGTTGCGTGCGGGCAAACGAGTGCGCAACGGTTGCATTGGATACATTTGTCTTTGTCCCACATAGGAACGGAAACTGCGATGCCGCGTTTTTCAAACTTGGTCGTGCCGGTGGGAACGTAACCGTTGGGATTGAATGCGGAAACGGGGAGTTTGTCGCCTTCTTGTGCGGTGATGGGTGCGATGAAGTTTTTGAAATACTCGTCGTTGGGGACGGGGAGCGGCGCAGCGCCGTTGGTCGTGGTTTCCCAACTTTGCGGATATTTGACTTCTTTGAGGTGTGCGATTGCGTTGTCCACGCAAGCGTTGTTCATAGCGACGACCGCGTCACCTTTCTTGCCGTAAGATTTCTTGATCATTTCCTTCATATAACGCTCTGCGTCTTCGTAAGGAATGACGTTTGCGAGTTTGAAGAAAGCGGCTTGCATAACAGTGTTGACGCCCTTCTTCGTGCCGATCTCTTGGATGACTTTCAAACCGTCGAGAGTGTAGAATTTGACGTGTTTCTTTGCAATCATGTTCTTCATTGCCGCAGGAAGTTTTGCGTCCATTTCTTCAGGCTCCCATTGAGAGTTGAGAAGGAACGTGCCGCCGTCCTTGAGGTCGGAGAGCATGTCGTAACGGAGAACGTAGGACTCGTTGTGGCAAGCCACGAAGTCAGCCTGGTCGATGAGATAGGTGCTTCTAATGGGCTTGTCGCTGAAGCGCAAGTGGGAGATAGTGATACCGCCCGACTTCTTGGAGTCGTATGCGAAGTATGCTTGTGCGTATTTGTCGGTGTGGTCGCCGATGATCTTGATGGAGTTCTTGTTTGCGCCGACCGTGCCGTCAGAGCCGAGACCGTAGAACTTGCAAGAGATTGCGCTTGCGTCGGAAGCGTCGATCTTTTCGGTGACGTTCAAGGAGTGGAAGGTGACGTCGTCGTTGATGCCGACGGTGAATCTATCCTTCTTCTCGCCGCTCATATTCTCGTAGATCGCGTTGACCATAGAGGGGTTGAATTCTTTGCTGCCGAGGCCGTAGCGACCGCAGAGCACTTCTTTTTTCACGCCTGCTTCGTTGAGAGCGGATACGACGTCGAGATAGAGAGGTTCGCCTTGTGCGCCGGGTTCTTTGGTTCTGTCCATAACCGTGATGGTCTTGACGGTTTCGGGGATAGCCTTGATAAATGCGTCTTGGGGGAACGGACGATAAAGTCTGACTTTCAAAAGACCGACTTTGTGTCCTCTTGCGTTGAGGTAGTCAACGGTTTCTTCCACCGCTTCTGCGCCTGAACCCATGATGACGATCACGCGATCCGCGTCGGGTGCGCCGTAGTAGTCAACGAGATTGTATTTTCTTCCCGTGAGAGCGCTGACCTTGTCCATTTCCGCTTGAACGATTGCGGGAACTGCGTCGTAGAATTTGTTGCTTGCTTCTCTGTTTTGGAAGTAAATATCGGGGTTTTGAGCAGTGCCTTGTTGATGAGGATGCTCGGGGTTGAGTGCGCGAGCGCGGAATTCGTCCACTTTCTTGAAGTTGACGAGCGGTTTGATTTCGTCGTATTCGATCACGTCGATCTTGTCAACTTCGTGAGAGGTGCGGAAACCGTCGAAGAAGTTGAGGAAAGGAACGCTGGATTCGATCGTCGAGAGATAGGAAACCAAAGTGAGGTCCATAACCTCTTGAACGCTGTTTGCAGCGAGCATAGCAAAACCGGTTTGACGGCACGCCATAACGTCCGAATGGTCACCGAAAATGTTGAGCGCGTGGCCTGCAACGCTTCTTGCCGATACGTTGAAGACGCAGGGGAGCAATTCGCCCGCGATCTTGTACATGTTGGGAATCATCAGCAACAAGCCTTGGCTTGCCGTGAACGTGCTCGTCAAAGCACCTGCTGCCAAAGAACCGTGAACCGCACCTGCAGCGCCTGCTTCTGATTGCATTTCGGCAATTTTAAGAACGTTGCCAAAAAGATTCTTTCTGCCTTGGCCTGCCCAGTCGTCGCAGTTTTCTGCCATCGGGGAAGACGGGGTGATAGGGTAAATAGCCGCTACGTCAGAGAAAGCGTACGCAATGTGTGCCGCAGCGGTATTGCCGTCAATGGTCATTTTTTTCATATCGGATAGTCCTCCAAATAAATATCTTTGAGTGTTTTGCAATTTTACACGTCCACGCGAGCGCAGTGCGCGTAATCAGTAGATATTATATATTGATAAAAAATAATAGTCAATAGATAAGAAAAGAATTGCCGTTGAAATTCGGCAATTCTTTCCTTATCGAAACGTACGATACGCTCGCTTTTTTGATTCGTCATCGTTATCCGATATTCACGTGTGCGGTTTTGAGGTTTCCGATAGAGGATATTTCGGCGTTGAGAGTTGCGTCCGAATAGAACTTGGCGTTTGCGAAATCCAACGTTGCTCCTCCCGTGTAGGCAGAGTACTGTTCTTGCAACGATTGAGCGTTCAGATTCTCGTCGGTGCGAACAAGCGCGTCGAAAGTCGTCGCACACTCGCCGCCGTCGTTGTGAATACAAAACGCAACAGTTGCTACGTCGTGCTTTTTCACGTATATTGTGCATTTTTGCCAAAAATCGAAAGTGCAGGATTTATAGTTGAATCCCGTCAAATCGATTTTCTCCGTGCATTGCTCGTCTTTGAAGAAATCGAATTGTTCGGGGATCGCGCTTTTTCCGTAAGCGGAAGCGATAAAATCGAACGAGCTCACCGTTTTCGTTCTTTCAACTGCGAGAGGATAGGTTTTGCCGTCGAGCACGAAGTTTAAGACGGGCGTTCCTTCGGGGGATTGCTTGACGTACAAAGTCGTATCGTGACGGATAGGTTCTTCGTCGTCAAACTTAAACACGCAGTTAGAATTGCGGAAAAAGCCCGTATACACGCTGTGTCCGACCGAAGAATCGCCGTTTTGCAAAGAGGTAAAATCTTGCAGAGTGACAAGCGCTCCTGCTTTTACGGCCTTTTCATATCGCACTTCTTTTCCGCCGTTCTCGGTTATAAAAGTGACGACGCATTCGTCCGAATTTTCGTTGCAACCTGCGAAAATCGCCACGCTCAAAACGAGTATTGAAACGATAGTCAAACAAAGTATTGTCTTTTTCATATTCTCCTCCGATTATTCGTTTTAGCGTGGATTTTTACGAACGGCAAAACTCGTATAAATATTAAAAAATCAACGTTTCGGCGAGCCGTTTTCCCCGCATATCTTGTTTTTATTATATCACCCCCCTCCAGAGTGTCAATACCGCAACCTAGCATGCAAAACGTTTTGTATATTAAAAATTGTTTAATAATACGCCACGATTTACACAACGCTTTCAATAACTTGCTTTATAAAATCCGCTGTGATATACTTGCCGTATGTCGCAAATTGTCCTCAAAGGAGTAAGTTATAGTTACTCATTAGGGGAGGGCAGCAGTCTAAAAGCCCTCAAAAACCTGTCTTTTTCCGTTGAGAAAGGCGAGTTTGTCGCGCTTGCCGGTATGAACGGCAGTGGCAAAAGCACGCTAGCAAAACTTCTCAACGGTCTTTTTGTGCCCTCTAGCGGCGAGATTCTGATTGACGGTTTGTCAACTTCCGACGAAAACAACACGTTTGAAATCCGCAAGAAAGCGGGTATGGTTTTTCAAAACCCCGACAACCAGATGGTTGCGACGATAATAGAGGACGACGTCGCTTTCGGCCCTGAAAACATAGGCGTGTCGAGAGAAGAAATCGTCCAAAGAGTTGACGATGCGCTCGAAGCGGTGGGGATGAACGAGTATCGCAAGCGTTCTGCGTCAAAACTCAGCGGCGGACAAAAACAACGCATCGCGATTGCGGGCGTTCTTGCCATGCGACCAGAAATTTTGATTCTCGACGAGTCAACGTCAATGCTTGATCCGAACGGCAGAAAAGAGATTATGGCAATTGCCAAAAAGCTTAACGAACAGGGCATAACGGTCATCAATATCACCCACAATATGGACGAGGCGGTGCTTGCGGACAGAATTATAGTTTTGAGAAAGGGCAGAGTGGCAATCGACGGCAATCCCAAAGAAGTTTTTTCTTCGGGATTGTTGGAGGCGTGCGGACTTACGCTTCCGCCCGTGTATGCGCTCGGCAAGTCTCTTGAACAAAAAGGTTTCGTTTTCGACTCTCCCGCGCTTACGGAAGACGAGTTGGTGGAGGGCGTATGTCGGCAATTGAAATAAAGAATTTAACCTACGTCTACTCTCCCAAGACGCCTTATGAAAAGGTGGCGCTTTCCGATATAAATTTGACGATTGAAGAAGGACAATTCGTGGGCGTCGTCGGCGCGACGGGCAGCGGAAAATCCACTCTCGTTCAGCATCTCAACGGACTTATCAAGATTCAGGACAAAAAGAAATCGCAAGTTGCCGTCAACGGCATGAACGCAACCGAAAAAAAGACGCTCAAGAATCTGCGCTTTGAAGTGGGTATGGTCTTTCAATACCCCGAATACCAACTTTTTGCGGACACCGTTGAAAAGGACGTCGCTTTCGGTCCTAAAAACATGAAACTCGAAAAAGAGGAAATCGACAGAAGAGTCAGACGCGCAATCGAAGTCGTCGGACTTGACTACGATTCCTTTGCTCATCGCAGTCCGTTCGATTTGAGCGGCGGCGAAAAAAGACGCGTCGCAATCGCAGGCGTTATTGCAATGGAGCCCAAAATTCTCGTCCTCGACGAGCCTGTGGCAGGGCTCGATCCCCAAGGCAGAGAAGAGATCCTCGCCCTTGTCAAAAAACTGCAAAAAGAGGTTTCGCCCACCGTCATTATGGTGTCGCACAATATGGACGACATAGCCGTGATAGCGGACAGAATCGTTGCGCTCAAGGACGGCAAAATCATTGCGGACGGCACGCCGAAAGAAGTGTTTTCAAACAGACGACTCATTGCGGAGGCAGGGCTTGACGTGCCTTGTGCAACCAAAATTTCCGATAGGCTTATCGAGCGCGGAATCGACCTTCCTCGCGATATAATTTCTATGGACGAACTCGCCCTGAAACTTGCCCAAATCAAGGCGCAAAAAGGAGGAAACGACAATGTTTAGAGACGTTTCCTTCGGGCAGTATTATCCCACGAATTCGGTGATTCACAAACTTGACGCAAGGGTGAAATTGTTGCTCACGCTTATGTACGTGATAGGTATATTTTTTGTCAAATCTTATTTCGGATTTATGCTTACGACGGTCGTTTTGATTGCGATAATTTTGCTTGCGAAACTGCCGATGGTATCCGTTCTCAAGAGCGTCAAAGGCGTGTTGCTTATAGTTTTGTTTACGGCAATTCTCAATCTGTTTTTGATAAAAGACGGTGAAGTCTTGGTGCATTGGCAAATCTTCACAATCACCAAAAACGGGGTTCATACCACCATAAAGATGGTTTTAAGGCTCGTTTTGTTGATTTCCGGCGCATCGTTGCTTTCGTTGACGACAACGCCCGTCGAACTTGCCGACGGCGTCGAAAGTCTTATGTCGCCGCTCAAACTCATCAAAGTTCCCGTCAGAGATATAGCGATGATAATGAGCATTGCGCTTCGCTTTATTCCCACGCTTTTTGAGGAAACAAACAAGATAATTTCTGCACAGAAAGCGCGCGGCGCAAGTTTCGATACGGGCGGACTTTTCGCAAGAGCAAAGGCACTTCTTCCCGTGTTGATTCCGCTTTTCGTAAACTCTTTCAGACGCGCCGACGAACTTGCTTTCGCAATGGACGCAAGGTGTTACAACGCAACCGAAAAACGCACCAAAATGAAACAGGCAAAACTCGGAATTTCCGACCTGTTCGCCACGCTGTTTATGTGCGCGTTTTTCGTCGTGATTTTGCTTGAAAGATACTATTTTCCGACAATCGGAATCAATATCGACCAAATGATTTTCGGAGGGCTCGTGCAATGAGATATCGTGCGGTGATTTCCTATTTCGGCGCAAGGTACGTCGGATGGCAAAGACAACTCAACGGGCTTAGCGTGCAAGAGGTTTTGGAAAAGGCTCTCGAAAAGACTTTCGGCACAAAAACGAGCGCCACGGCAAGCGGTCGCACGGATGCAGGCGTTCACGCAGAGGGACAAGTCGTGCACTTCGACGCGGACACGTCAATACCCGTCGACAAGATTCCTTTTGCGGTCAACACGCATCTTCCCGACGACGTGAGCATGCTCTCTTGCGAGGTCGCTCCCGACGATTTCAACGCGCGATTCAACGCCAAGCGCAAGACGTATTGCTACAAGATTTATCTTGCCAAACATCGTCGTCCGATGCTCGAACCCACTCACGAGCATATCACCGTTCCCGTCTACATAGATAAGATAAAAGAGGCTTGCAAAATCATAGAAGGCACGCACGATTTCAAGTGTTTCGAGGCAAGCGGCAGTATCGTCAAAAACACAGTGAGAACGGTTTATTCCATCGACGTTTCGGTGCAAGATTTGCCGTGCTTAAAAGAGCGCGATGAAGAAAGAATCCCCGACGGCGCAATCTTTGATTGCGAACTTTGCATATCCGTCACGGGCAACGGCTTTTTGTACAATATGGTGCGCATAATCGCAGGCACGCTTTTGTACGTCGGCATCGGCAAACTGACGCCCGACGACGTTCGCTCGATTCTTGAGGGCGGCGACCGCAAACGAGCGGGCAAAACGCTTTCGGCAAAAGGACTGCATCTCGTGTCCGTGGTGTATTAGTCGGATTCGTACGATTGAATTTTCGCAAGTATTTCCGTCTGCTCGACAAAAAGGCGGCGGATTTTTTTGTCGATTGACATTTTTTAACGAATATTTGCACGGCGCAATTATTGACATATCATATATTTCGATTTATTATTAAATATAATCTGCTCGCGCGTAACACGCGTACGCATATCGTGCGGGCGAAAATCCAAGTCGCCGTCGGGCGCAAAGGTTGCATTTTATGGAAGACAATTCAAGAAACTTTATCGAAGAAATCATAGACGAAGACCTCGCGGAAGGCAAAGTGAACAAAATCATCACTCGTTTTCCGCCCGAACCGAACGGCTATTTGCATATCGGACACGCAAAGGCTCTTTGCATCAATTTCGGTATGAAAGAAAAATATCACGGCGCTTGCAACTTGCGCTTTGACGACACCAATCCCGCAAAAGAAGACGTGGAATATATGGAGAGCATCAAAGCCGATATCAAGTGGCTCGGCTTCGAGTGGGACGAACTTCACAATGCAAGCGACTATTTTGAAAAAATGTATGAGTGCGCCGTAAAACTCATCAGGGAAGGCAAAGCGTACGTTTGCGATTTGAGCGCAGAGGAGATCAGTGCCACTCGCGGAAGTTTCGGCGTGCCCGGCACTGAAAGCCCGTATAGGAATCGTTCCGTTGAAGAGAACCTTGACTTGTTCGAGCGCATGAAGAACGGCGAATTTGCCGACGGTGAAAAGGTTTTGCGCGCTAAAATAGATATGACTTCGCCCAATATCAATATGCGCGACCCCGTTATCTATCGCATCTGCCACGCAACTCATCCGCACACGGGCGACAAGTGGGTCATCTATCCTATGTACGACTTTGCGCATCCCATCGAAGACGCAATCGAGGGCATCACGCACTCGCTCTGCTCGCTTGAATTTGAAAACCACAGACCCCTTTACGACTGGGTTACGCTCAATTGCGGATTCAACCCTCGTCCGAGACAAATCGAGTTTGCAAGGCTCAACCTCACTCATACCGTTATGAGTAAACGCTTCATCAAACGCCTCGTGGACGAAAAAGTAGTCTGGGGCTGGGACGATCCTCGTCTTTCTACGCTTTCGGGCATAAGGGAGAGAGGTTACACTCCCGAAGCAATCCGCGATTTCTGCTCGCGTATCGGCGTTGCGAAAGCTGACAGCGAAGTGGATATTTCCATTTTGGAGCATTGCGTGAGAGAAGATTTGAACAACCGCGCGCAACGAGCAATGGTCGTCACCAAGCCGCTCAAACTCATCGTTGACAACTATCCCGAGGGCAAGAGCGAACCCGTGTATATCGAAAACAATCCGCAAGCGGAAAACGCCGGCGTACACGAAACCACTTTCGGCCGTGAACTTTATATTGAGCAAGACGACTTCTCGCTCAATCCTCCGCCCAAGTATTTCCGCCTCAAACCCGACGGAATCGTGCGCCTTAAAGGTGCTTATATCGTCAAATACGTCGGTTGCGACCTTGACGAAAACGGCAACCCGACCGCAGTACACGTCGAATATATCGAAGGCACGAAGAGCGGCGAAGAGGGCGCAAATATGAAGGTCAAAGGCACGATTCACTGGGTCAACGCCAACGATTGCGCAGACGTTACGCTCAATATGTTCGACTATCTCATCAACGACGGAGACGGCGATTATATGGACAGAGTCAACCGCAATTCTCTCACCGTTTTGCACGGCAAAGCGGAAAAGATCGTTGCTCAAGCGCCAGTCCACACGAGATTCCAATTCTTGCGAGAAGGTTACTTCATCAAGCGCAACGAGCAAAACGAGTTCAACAGCATCGTAGGCTTGAAGGATAGTTACAAACCAAAGAATTAATCGCAATATCGGCTGACCGTGGGCTTTGCCCACGCCCGATAGGAGCAAAACGAGAATAAAAGCATAAACGAACACGATAGTAAGGTGAAATATGTTTGTTTGTAAGATATGCGGAAACGAAGTTAAACCAGGTCAGGCTTTCTGCCCGACGTGCGGTGCGGACGTCGTCGAGAATTATCAGACCGTCTGCCCGGTTTGCCACGCAAAGAACAGCGCAGGAAGCAGATATTGCGCAAAGTGCGGCGGTATTTTGCAGGTTATGCGCAAGCCTATATGCGCCGTATGCGGAACGAAAAATCTTCCCGGCGCAAAATTCTGCGTGTCGTGCGGCGCACCTATAGTTGCCGAAAGCGAAACGCACAGCGATGAGGATATGCTCGACGCGCGCAAGGCAAAGTTGCGCCTTGACAATATGGAGCGCGACAGAATGGCGGCAGTTGACAAGGAAATTGCCGAAAAGCGCGCCAAAGCCGACGACGAGAGAGAAAAAGCGCTTGCGCAAGTCGAAGAGTATCGTCAAAAGAGTGAGGAAGAGTATCGCGAAAAGGCGGAGAATCTTGAAAAATATCGTCAAAAACTCAACGAACTCGGTCCAGAGGACGTTGAACTTTTGAAGAAAATGTCCGCCGCGCTCAAAACGTATTCCAAGTATTACGCAGATCCGTATTCGCAAATCGACGAAGACGATATCGAGGGGGACACATACGTATGTCCCGCGTGCGGAACGATAAATCCGCTCACGGCAACCGCGTGCACTCATTGCGGAAGAAACAAAGCCCGCGCACTTTTGCTTCTTGCCAAAAACAAGATAAAACAGAGTCCGCCCGTAAAGCGCAAACAGCAAGTCATTCCTGCGCCGCAAGCGGATTTGGAAGTGAAAAAAGTGCCTACGTTCGACGAGTTTATCGACGAACTCAACGCACCGGTAGAGGAAGAAAAGCCCGTAGAGGAAAAAGAACCCGAAAAGGAACAACAAGCGGATTTTTCAGGTCCGAGTCGTGCACCGTATTCGGGAGGCTACGCGCCTTATCCGTATGCGCCCGCAACGCCTTATCCCTATCCGTATCCGGCACAGCCCGTTGGAGCAATGCCTCCTTACCCGACGCCTTACCTCGTCGGCGAGGACGGGAAGCCCTATCAGATGCCTCCGATCGTACAACCCGTGGCGTTCGTGCCCTACGTAACGCAAGAGCAACCGCTTATGCAGTACGCTCCGCAAGTCGAGCAAAACGTACCTTTGAAGGCGCAACCCGTCGCTCCGCAGCAACCCGTCAAAAACAAGAAAAACTGATTTATCGGGACTATTATGGCAGACAAGTTCAACAAAAACAGAAATCGAAGCGTTGACGACGCAGGCATAAGGCTTGCGCCTTCGCCAATTGACAACGCCGCTTATCACGTCATGCCTACGGTCATGCAGGAGTACGTGATAGAGCCCACCATTGTCAACAAGGAAACGCCCGATACAAGACGCGTCGTGTCCACCGTTGACGACGTTCAGCCCAAGCGTGAGGAAGTCAACAAGAAGTGGAAGAGAGGCAAACGCGCCAAAAATATGGCAAGCGGAGCAATTGCTCTTATTGCGTCGGCCGGCGTGTTGTTGCCCTATATTCTCGGTGCGATCGGCACGAGCGCAAATGCGCCTTTTACACTCGTTCCCGATCAGTTCAATATCGTTGCAAACTTGATTTCGGCGTTCAAAAGGACAGCCGAACTCGGTTGGAGCGGAAGCGAAGTCGGAGCGATTTGGACAAGCACCGTTCCCACACTTATTCTCACAATCGGAGTTTTATGCGTGCTTATCAACGTCGTAAAGTCGGTGTTTGCGATATTCTGCGCAATCAAACCCGTCAGATTCACGACGTGTGCAATTGTCAATTTGCTTTGCGTGGTTGCGGTTTTCATTGCCGCTTTGGCAGGTGCAAACGCAATCGGCATCGCACAGATAGATTTTATGAAAGACTTTATTCGCGGATATGCGATGAGCGAATATTTCACTCTTCTCGTATTCGGCGCAGCCTATCTCTTATTGTGTATGGTGAGCGCAATCGTAAACCGCGACAAATGCGGCTACCTCAAATAGTCGTTAGGAGGAAATATGGCAAAGAAGGACAAGAAACAAGAAATCGTTATGACGCCCGACAACAGTGAGGTTCGCGTCGAAGACGAACCTATGTTTGAATCCGAAGCGTACACCGCGCCTCAACCCGAGGCAGGATCGGATGTCACCGTGCTCAAACCCGTGGGGACGGGAGGCCCTGTGCCAATCGTTGCTCCAAAACATAACACGATTCAACTTCAGCCTATCGTCGTTCCGCTTGCTGTCGTTCCGTATATGACGCAAGACAGCAATATATTGAGAACGGACGGCAGAGGACAGAGTGGATACGTTCAATCCTCCGTCGAGAGCGACGAAGCAACGGATTTTGAAACGATCGCCGCTCGCAAAGTGAGAAAGAGAGTAAAAGTTCAACCGAGAATTTTCGCACTCGTCACCTTCTTGCTTTCCGCACTTGTATTGCTTCCGTTCGTGCTTTCGTATTTCAAGGCCAACGTCGGCAATCTGTCCATCGAACAGTTCAACGTCATCGGCGCAATCATGGGTTGGGTTGCAAACGGATTCAAACTTCATCCGCTTTCCAATCTTGCATACATCGGCGTTGCGGCCGTAAGCGCAGTGCTCGTAGTGATTTCTTTGATAGGCATCGTAATAGGCAAATATCCTCGCGCGCTCAATTCGATATTCTCTCTTGCGGCAGCGGGAGCGATGCTCGCATTGTTGATAAAATGGATCGTATCACACACTTTCGTTGCAAAACAACAAATCGCATTCCTCGTTGTTTTGTCGCTCGCGCTTCTCAATTTCGTATTGACAGTCGTCTTTGCGATATTGATGAACAAACTCGACGACAAGGTTGAGAACGTAGAAAATATGGCAAAAGAAATTTGACGAATAATCTGACGTCAAAACGGCAATAGAGAGGACGAATTGCTTTTTAGCGATTCGTTTCTCATTCAAAAGAGGAAATAACAAATGTCGCTCAAATTAGTGTCGCTTGCAAGCGGAAGCAAGGGCAACGCAACGCTCATATTGTCAAACTCGACGGCAATTTTGGTTGACGCAGGCGTGTCTTATTCCCGTATATCGAGCGAACTATCGGATTTCGGCTTGAAACCGAGCGACCTTGACGGCGTGGTGATAACCCACGAGCACAGCGACCATATCGCAGGGCTTTGCAAGTTGTCGCCGTACACAAAAGTTTACGCGCATCCTCTCACGCAGCGTGCCGTATGCCAAAAAGCAGACGTCAAAAATATGATCGACGTGCCCGATTACGAGGGCGGATTCAAGATAGGAGATATAAACGTCGAACCGTTCAGAATCCCGCACGATGCGGCGTATCCGCTTGCGTATACGTTCGATTGCGAAGGCGCAAGATGCAGCGTGGCAACCGATATCGGCATGCCCACCAAAGGCGTGGTGCGCAACGTAAAAGACAGCGAAGTCGTTTTGCTCGAGGCAAATCACGACCTCGAAATGCTCAAAAACGGCAAATATCCGCCTATGCTCAAAGCAAGGATTTTGTCGAATACGGGGCATCTTTGCAACGACGCAACCGCAAGAATCGCGTCCATACTGTGCGACGATTCGCGCATAAAACAACTCGTTTTAGGGCATATAAGCGAAAACAACAACACGGAACAAAAAGCGTACGACGCAGTCGAGCGCGTCCTCAAAGAAAAGAAAAGCGACATAGAGTTGTACGTCGCTCATCAATCGAGAAGAAGCGAGGTTTTTGAAATATTATGAGAAAAACCGTTGGCGCAAGCGAAAGTTCGTCAATATATCTTATGGGAATATGCGCAGGCAGTTTGCTTTCGCTGTTTTTGTCGCTTGCACTTCGCTCGACGGACGCTACGCTTGACGGAATGAGCGTGTACAGTTGGTGCGGATATGCGATTATGCAAATCGGCTTTATCGCAACCGTTTTTATATTCTCTGCGGTGCGCAAAATCGACGTCGTCAGCGTTGCAAAACTCAAAGGCAAACTCAACGTTTTGCAAATCGCAGTGCTTCCTTTCATCGCAATTGCAACCATACTCGTGTTTTTGCCGCTCGCAAATGCGTGGACTGCGTTTTTGGGCGTAATCGGTTATCACGGTCCGGGCGTATCTATGCCCGAGTTTTCAAACGTCGGCTTTTATTTTCTTGCGCTCTTCGTGCTCGCAATTATGCCTGCGATAGGCGAGGAGTTTTTTATGAGAGGAATGGTTTTTCCCGGTCTTGCCACTCGCAACGTTTGGTTCGGTGCGCTTATGTCGGGACTGTTTTTCTCGCTTATGCACGCAAACCCCGTGCAAACCGTGCATCAATTCGGACTCGGCGTAGTTTTGGCGCTCGTGGTTGCGTTATCGGGCTCTGTATGGGCAGGCGTAATCGTGCATTTCTTCAACAATTTCATCTCTATTACGCTCACGGCATATCTTCCGCAGGTTGACGAAATATACGAAAAACTCGGCTATTATAATTGGCTTACGGGTGCGGCAAGCGTAATCGTCGGACTCGTGCTTCTCGTTTGTTTGCTTTATCTGTTTTATAGGGCAGGTGCAATGCGCAAACGTGGCGGTTTCGTGAGCAACGTATACGAAGAGGACGGTTTCACCATAGTTGCGACGTCAAATGCCAAAGCGGAAAAACGAAACGTACTCGTTGGAATGTTCCGCTTTATTAAATCGCTCTTTACCAAGCAAGGCTGGAGCAGAATCCGCTATGAACTCGAAGAGAGCAACGGGGTCGAGTATATCGGCAAAAATCAGAGCATGGCAGGCGTGTGGATTGCGCTTGCGCTCGTGTGCGCCTATTGGCTGTACGGGCTGATCGTGGGGTTGATATGACGAAGAGGGCGAGCGTAGGCTGGATATATTTTATCGTGGTGCTATGCACGCTTTTGTTGCGTATCGCCTCGTCTTTGGATATTTATTCCGCGCTTAATATCGCAGATTCCGATGCGTTTTTCACTTGCGTCGTGCAGATTGCGATTTTCGCATTTTTGAGTTTGTTTTTGTATTCTCTCGGCGCAAAAGGCAGAGGTGAGCGTGCAAAAGACGTCTTTTCAGACTTTGGATTCACCAAAATATCCGCAAAAAATTGGCTTTTGATCATCCCTATGTGCGTGTGTGCGATTGCGGTATCGATCGGCATCTCGTTCGTTTGGCAATTTGCACTCAGAATGATGGGATTCACGCACGTTTCCTCTAGCACGGATTATTCGGGACTCGACGTGCTGTTCAAGGAACTATTCTTGGTTGCGGTGCTTCCCGGCGTTTGTGAGGAAATAGCACACAGAGGTCTTATCCGCGCAGGCTACAGAGAATGCAAGTGGAAGTACGTTCTCGTTTCCGCACTCTTGTTTTCGCTTATGCATCAGAATATCGTGCAAACGGGCTACACGTTCTTCTTCGGCGCAACGCTTGCGCTTATAACCTATTACACGGGTTCGATATGGGGCGGAATCATCATACACTTTGCCAACAACGCCTACAGCGTGATATCGGGGTACGCCTCGCAAAACGGCGGAATATTCGGCTTTATCGCAACGGCGGAAAACTGGTTTTATTCCTCAAATCTCGGCTTTGCCGTGGCGGCGGCAATCGTGGTGGTTTGCGCGTGTTTGCTCGTGCTGTTTTTCTTCATTATGCGCAAAGACGCACAGAAGAAAGAACGCATATCGAGCGTGCCCTTTGAAAGTGCGTCGGACGCTCTTCCGCTCC
>URNP01000002.1 GCA_900549225.1 uncultured Eubacteriales bacterium
CCCCGGCCGTAACGGCAGGAGCAGATACCAACGCCGAGGTGACCTTCGTATTTCTTGAGCCAATAGGAAATATGTTCGATATCCATCGTTCCGTTTTCCATCTCGATTGCTTTTTCAACGGGGATAACGTGCATACCGATTCCTGCGCCTCCCGGAGGAACCATCGGGGTGACCATCGTCAAGGGAAGATAGGTCATACGCTCGAAGAACATAGCAAGTTCGGGATGTTCGTCAAGTTGTTGCTTGATCATGTTCGTGAACTCCGCAGAGCCCGGAACGAACATAGGAAGCACGTAGCGGCGTTCTCTCTTTGCGCCCTTGATCGGGCCGTTCTTGTCGTAGTGATTGCCGTAATCGTATTCGATAATACCTATATGGCTCATTTCATCGAGGATTTTTTGGAAGTCTTCCGCTTTTTTGTATTGCGGATTGAGTTTCCAAAGTTGCTCGAAGGTGTAAGGCGTGCGCAGTTTCATAGAAAGTGCGACGTCTGCCATTTCGTCGGTCATAATGCAACGAAGTCCCCAATATTCGGGATCGTTGACGGTTACGCCCGCTATTTTGTGGTCGATGCAATCGGTGATTTTCCTTGCCAGTTTGAGGATTTTCTCACTCGGATTGGGATCGCCCATAAATTCCGGTTTGAAAGCTTTGCTCATCTCAGCCATTGTTGTTTTCTCCTTTGAAAAACTTTATTATATTATATATCATATTTTCAAGCATTTCAAGTCCTTCTCCCGTTTTTGCACTGACGTAATATATCTTTGCGTCGGGATTCAGACGAGAAATGCGATTTTCAAACTTAGATTTGTCAAAATCGAACGCTTCGAGCGTATCGATTTTGGTGACGACGATAAGGTTGCATTTTTCAAACATCAGCGGATATTTGAGCGGTTTATCGTCCCCTTCGGGCACTGAGAGCAGCATCATATTGAGGTGCGCGCCCGTATCGAATTCGGCAGGACATACGAGATTGCCGATATTTTCGAGCACGATAAGATCGCAATCGTCGAAGTTTGCCTGCGCAAGCGCTTCGCTCACCATATCGGCGTCAATGTGGCAAAGTCCGCCGTTGTGGATCTGTACGCTTTCGATGCCTGCGCCGTCCGCTATACGACGAGCGTCCGCGTCCGTTTCGATATCCACGTCCATTGCAACGACTTTGAGCCTGTTTTTCAGATTCTTGAGCAACGCCGTGAGCAAAGTCGTCTTTCCGCTACCCGGCGACGACATTACGTTGAGCAAAAACGTGCCCCTTTTTGCAAGCGACGCTCTGATCGAGTCAGCCGTCCTGTCGTTGTTTGAAAATATGCTTTCTTTTACGGATATAACTCTCATTTCAAACCCTCTTTCCACTTGCTGTACTCGCCGAAGATATAGTCCGCGAAAGCGGCTATTCCCTCTCCCGTACGAGCGGACACTTCAAAGGTTTTTGCGTTTGGATTTACGCCGTTTATATACCCTTTGCATTTTTCGACGTCGAAATCGAAATACTTTGCCGTATCCGACTTCGTGAACGCGACCGCATCCGCAACCGAGAACATAAGCGAGTATTTGAGCGGCTTGTCGTCGCCCTCGGGCAATGCCAAAAGAACGATTTTGAGGTGTGCTCCCGTGTCGAACTCGGCAGGACACACGAGATTGCCGATATTCTCCAAAAACACGATATCCGCCGTCGTGGCAAATTCCTTGAATCCTTGCCTTGACATATCCGCGTCGAGATGGCACATTCCGCCCGTGTGAAGTTGGATTGCCTCCGCACCCGCCTCTCTCACCGTGTAAGCGTCCACGTCGCCGTCGATATCCGCTTCCATAACGCCGACTTTGCATCTGCCTTGAAGCGCCTTCGTGAGCGCAACGAGCAAAGTCGTCTTTCCGCTGCCGGGCGCAGACATAACGTTGACGTAAAACACGCCCCTCTCGTTGAGTTCGGCGCGAAGTTTATCCGCGTCCGCATCGTTGTTTTTGATGATGCTTTCTTTAAGTTCAATAGTTCTGACAATATCCATAATTTCGCTCTTATTCACACGTATTGTAACACTTGAAAATTATATTTTCAATCCTTTTATATCGATTGCCATTTTTTTACGAGAAAATACTTGCTTGTTTGTCGTTTTATCGTCCGTTTTTAGTTTGGCTTGTCTGAAAAAGGATATAGCGACTATTTTCGGTCATCATATACACGGAATCTGCACTTTCGCAGACGTAATTCGAGCCGCAAGGCGGCGAGCCTATGAGCGCCGCGCTTGACGAACAGTACAAGTGAGCGGACGGGCTGGAATTATTTTCGTCCGCGAAACGAGTGACATAACAAAGGGACGATACTCTTCTATGCAAGTGCCGTAAGGAGCGAAGCGACGGAAGAGCGATTGTTACGAAGTCAATCGCGTCTTGTCTCCCCCGCGAACGACGATTACTCTTGTAGAGAGTTTCCCCTAACTGAGTGGTCGGGCGCGACGCGTTAAGCAACCCGTCCGGTGGACGAGTTGTAGCCAAAGCGAACGAGGCGGATTGCGCTGCGCAAACGCCGAAGTGGACATACCGGCGTGGTCCGGAAAGAGGGGGTGCATCTATTTTTGGGTACTAAGCGCCTACTCTTGTAGAGGATGAACAAAACACGTGAGGAAGGGGGAAAGTTGTAATTTTTTAATAAAACAAAAAGCAGTCTTGCGACTGCTTTTTTGATATCTCTGCCGGTTTCGTTAGTCATCCGTGCGCTCGATTGATAGCAAGTGTTTGGGGAATTCACGGATAAGAGAATTGAATTTGTTGGGGTCGAGTTCTTCAGTTGTGGGGACTTCGACGGTTGCAATAAGGCTTTCGCCGACTTGCTTTGCTTTGTAAGAACTGACTTTCTTTGCGCCGATTTTTTCCATAATCTGCGGGAGGATATCGTCGTTTTCAACCAAAATCTGCATTCTTATGATTGCGATATGTCTTGTCGTGAACGCTTTGATGGGGAGGTGGAATATGAATTGCAAAAGCAAAATCATTGCGGTTGCGCACACGCCGGTCACGATAAATCCGCTGCCGATTGCCATACCGATTGCCGCAGTTGCCCATACGCCTGCCGCCGTGGTCAAGCCGTGCATGACGTCGCGTCTGTACATGATGATGCCTGCGCCCAAGAATCCTATGCCCGTGACGACTTGTGAGGCGATTCTCGTTGCATCACCGTCAAAAGTGTTTCCCGTTATGTCGCTGAAAAGCGGCGCGGAAAGGTATTTTGACAATATCATAAACAAGCAAGACGCCAAACACACGATTGCGTGTGTGCGGATGCCTGCTTCTTTGCTTCGAGATTTTCTTTCAACGCCGATTGCAAGACCGCATACTATGGCAATCAACATTCTCACGATAAAATGCCATACGTCTTTTGTCCAATCGACAACAGCCCAACTGTTCATATCGTATCCTCACTTTTTTGGAAATCTATTATATAATTTAACAGTATGTCTGTCAATGAGGGATTGAAAAAAATTATGCCGTCAAGGCTATAAAAATGTGTTTTTTTGCAAAAATGCACGATTTCGACCGAAAATCAAGAATATTTTGACAATAAACGGCGGTTGAGATATAATGCTTTTAGAGGTGTTATATGCAAATTATTGACGGAAAACTCGTTGCACAAGTCACGAGAGAGCAAATCAAAAAAGACGTCGAAGCCATTAAAGCGGCAAACTATCCCTGCGGAATCGGTCTTGCGGTCATTCTCGTGGGTGACGATCCCGCTTCGCAAGTTTACGTGCGCAACAAAATCAAGGCTTGCGACGAAGTCGGAATCAAATCCTTCCTTTGCAAACTTCCTGCCGAAAGCACTTTCGACGAGGTTGCAGGCACGATAAACTATCTCAACGAAAATCCCGACGTATCGGGCATGATTTTGCAACTTCCGCTTCCCAAACACCTTGACGAAAACGCTCTTATCGACCTAATCGACCCCGACAAAGACGTTGACGGTTGTCACTACGTTCAAAAGGGCAGACTATGGACGGGGCGCGACAGCCTCGTTGCTTGCACACCCTACGGCGTGATGAAACTGCTCGACTACTATAATATTCCGCTCGAAGGCAAGAACGCCGTGGTGATAGGGCGCTCGAATCTCGTGGGAAAACCGCTCGCGCAACTGTTGCTTGACAGAAACTGCACGGTTACGATTTGCCACTCGCGCACGAAGAATCTTGCCGAAATAACTTCGAGAGCGGATATCGTGTGCGTCGCTATAGGCAAGGCGAAATTCCTTAAGGCAGATATGGTGAAAGACGGCGCGGTCGTAATCGACGTCGGGATGGATCGCGACGAGAACGGAAAACTTTGCGGCGACGTGGATTTTGCAGGCGTCGCGCCGAAATGCTCGTATATTACGCCCGTACCGGGCGGAGTCGGTCCTATGACCGTGACGATGCTGCTTGCAAACACTGTGAAAGCGTTTAAGTTAATGAATAATTAATAATTTTGGGTGGACTCTGTTCATACCTGAATGACACATAATTTGATTAAAAACAAATCCGTTTACAATTGATTAACAAGTTAAATTTATTGCTTGAGTATAAATTTATTGTGTGATACAATACGAAAGCAAATAAATATTTGACCGCTTCGGCGCGTCAGGGAGAATTATGGAATATAAAATGCTCTTCTCGCCTATGAAGATAGGCAATTGCGAAATCAAAAATCGTATCGTTATGTCGCCTATGCTTATGGGCTTCGGCCAGTTTGACGGCTGCGTCACCGAACAACTTATGGACTATTACGAGGAACGCGCCAAGGGTGGTACGGGGCTTATCATCACCGAAATCACGCGTATCAACGACAAGCACGGCGCGGCGGCGTTTGCTCAACTCGGCGCAAGTCACGACTATCAGATTGCAGGACTTCACGAGTTTGCGGAACGTATTCACAAGCACGGCGCAAAACTTTTCGTGCAATTGCATCACCCCGGTCGTCAGAACGTCGGTCTTGCTATCGGCACTGTGCCCGTGTGTATCGCTATGACGAGAATGTGCAAGAAATTCCCGAAAATGCTCTTCAATATCGCGCCGAAAATCGCTCCGTTTATGTCAAAACATAACATTGCGCTTTCGGCGGTTTCTGCATCGAAGTGCGAGCCGAGTTATTTTGCGGGCGGCAGAGTGCGCGCGCTGAGCCATAGAGAAGTCAAACAAGTTATTCGTCAGTTTATCGACGGGGCGGTGCGTTGCCAAAAAGCAGGTGTCGACGGCGTTGAACTTCACGGTACGCACGGATATCTTATCCAACAATTCCTTTCTCCAAACACCAATCACAGAACGGACGAGTACGGCGGAAGTTTTGAGAACAGACTTCGCTTCGTGCGCGAAATCATAGAGGGCATCCGCAAAGAATGCGGAGATTATCCCATCATCGTGCGCCTTACGCTCGACGAATTCTATGAGAAAATCGGCAAACCCGACAAAGGTTACGACTTTGAAACGGGCTTGAAATACGCAAAAGCAATCGCAGATATGGGCGTTGACGCAATCGACGTTTCAAGCGCGGCGTACGACACGTTCAACTATTGGCTCGAACCTACGAGTTTCGAGTGCGGATGGAGAAAGTATCTCGCCGCCGCTGTCAAGAAGGAAGTGAATATTCCCGTTATCGCCGCAAACCTCATTCGTACTCCCGAACAAGCCGAAAAGCAACTCGAAGAGGGCGATCAGGACTTCGTGTCTTTGGGCAGACCGCATATTGCAGATCCGCATTGGGCAGAAAAGGCGCAATCGGGACGTGAAAACGAAATCAAACGTTGCTTGTGCTGTCTGTACTGCATTCAAAGCATGCAAGACAACGCATATCACGGCGATCACGGATATTGCGCAGTCAATCCGACGGTCGGAAGAGAAAAAGAATTCGACAACCTTCCTCACGACGGAAACGGCAGAGTGGTCGTTATAGTCGGCGCAGGCGTTGCCGGTCTTACTTGTGCGGAAATGCTCGGCCGCAGAGGATTCAAGCCTATCGTGCTTGAAAAAGACGGTCAAATAGGCGGACAAATTCAACTTGCAAACAAACCGCCAAAGAAAGAAAAACTCGGTTGGAGTTTTGTCGATATGCGCACGAATGCGGAAAAATTCGGCGCGGAAATCCATCTTGACACGGAGGCTACTCCCGAAGTCATCGCAAGTTTCAAGCCGTACGCTGTCGTGGTCGCAACGGGCGCATGTGCTGTCAAACCTCGCTCTATCGAGGGCGTAAACCTTGAAAACGTGTATACTACGACGCAAATTCTGAGCGGTGAAGTCAAACTCGAAAACACAAAAGTCGCACTTATCGGTTCTGGTATGACGGGTCTCGAAACCGCAGAATTGCTCGTTGAGGGCAACAACAAAGTTACAATCGTCGAAATGGCTGATACGCTCGCTCCGGGAACGTGGTTCCAACACCTCGACGATATCGTGCCGAAACTCGACGCAAAAGGCACGAAATATATCCTTTCGCACAAACTCAACGCTATCGACGAAAAGGGTATCGTCATCGAGCCTGTCAAACTCGACAAGAATCGCAAGCCGATAAGCCAAGGCAAGCCCTATCACGTTGACGCAGACGCTGTGGTGCTTTCTTTGGGCGCACGCTCGGTTAACGCTCTTGCAAAGGAACTCGAAGGCAAGTTTGAGCTCTTCGTCATCGGTGACGCAAAGAAAGTGGGAAGAATTGCAGACGCAACGCGCGAAGCGTACGACGTTGCAATCCACAAACTCAAATAATTCAAATATTTGAAAACCTGATGAAAATGCGCGATTTATGCGGTTAGATGCCGCAAAATCGTGCATTTTTTTGTCTTGCGATAATGTTTGTTTTATGATAAAATAAAACTATAAAATTTGTGAGGCGAACTATGCGTAAATCGATTCCCGTCAACTACGACGATTCTTTGGTGTCTTTGGCTTGCTCGGTGCTGAAACGCTTTGGCGCACCGTACGGGCATAATACGCTCAAAGATTTTGACGAGTTGCTTGCAAAAGGCTATAAAAACGTCGTTGTTATGCTTTTTGACGGTATGGGCTTGAAGATTCTCGACAAGCACGAGAGTTGCGCTCCGTTTTTGCGTTCGCATTTGGTGCGCCCGATATGCTCGGTGTTTCCGCCTACGACCACTGCCGCAACGACGTCAATCGAAACGGGACTTACGCCTTTGGAGCACGGTTGGCTTGGTTGGGCGCTCTATTTCAAAGAAATAGACAAAAACGTGTGTTTGTTTACGAATACCGTTTTCGGCTCGGAGGAGATTGCCGCCGATTATCCCGTTGCAAAAAGCGCCATTGCGTACGATAGCGTCCGGAAAAAGATAAAAAACGTCGGAAATCAGGCGTATTTCGTGTCAAAACATGCCGAAATCAAGACGGACAGCGTGCATACGACCTGCCAAATCGTAAAGGAATTGTGCCAAAAAGAGGGAGATAAGTATATCTATACGTATTGGCATCAACCCGACCACGATATGCACGACTTCGGCACTACGGACGAAAGAGTAGCAGAGCAAATCAGATTGATAAACGACGAGGTTGAGAATCTCTGCAAAGATTTGAAAGACACCATAGTTGTCGTCACGGCGGACCACGGACTAGTGGACGTTGAATGGAAGTCGCTTTGCGATTATCCCGAAATTGCCGATACGCTTGAAAGAGTGCCGTCTATCGAATCGAGGACAATGTCGATTTTTGTCAAAAAAGGCAGAAAAAAGGACTTTGAAAACGCTTTTGAAAAGGTGTTCGGAAATGATTATATCCTTTTTACGCACGATGAAGTTGTCAAAAACGGGTTGTTCGGGGAGGGGAAACCTAATTCTCGTTTTGAAGATTTCATCGGCGATTACGTTGCCGTGGCAACGGGAAACGTTTGCGTCAATCCGTTTGAACTATCCGACGAAGAGTTCGTAGGTATGCACGCAGGGGCGTGTATCGACGAAATTCTCGTGCCGTTTATCGTCGTTGAAACTTGACATTATCTATAAATCGATACTCAGCCTCCTCGCAAGCGATTCAACGATTTTGCGCGGAGGCTTTTGAATTTTCGGAGTTTTTCTGCATAAAATTTTCTTGCAAACGTTAAATTTGCTATTGATATTTATATATCTATATTGTAAAATAAAAATATAGATTCGTACAACATTTGCGCCCGAACGAAAAGTTGGGTGCTGAGAGGGATAAATATGAAATACAACATGCAACTCACTCCCGAACAAGCCGACATTCTCAACGGCAAAAAGGGAGAAACGATGGCAAAGGTTATGGAAACGCTCGTTATGTTCGGCGATATTTTCGGCGCAAAACGTATGGTTGAAGTGACCCACAAAGAGGGACATCTCGTCACGAGTTTCGGCATCGGTCTGCTCAAGCCTCTGTACAAAACTATGGACAGGCTCATTGCGGACGGCATCAAAACTCAAGGTACGTTTACCGTCGACCCTCGCCCGCTCGACAGAGAGAACGTAAAATACTCCTTGCTTGAGAGACTTGTCAACGAGAAGATCATGTACTCTCAACAAAAGCACTACGAAGATCAATTGAAGGCGGTCGGACTTAAAGACGCAAACGCCTTTACTTGCGCCTGCTATCTCGACGAGGTGGGCAACGTTCCAAAGAAAGGCGATATCCTTTCGTGGGCGGAATCGAGCGCAGTCGTATACGCAAACTCCGTGCTCGGCGCACGCTGCAACCGTAACAGCGGTATGCTCGACTTGTTCGGCTCGATCGTCGGCTACGTTCCCGAATTCGGTCTTCTCACCGACGAGGGAAGAAAGGCTACGTGGGTTGTGAAAGTTGAAACTACGCACGTTCCCGAAGCGCAAATCCTCGGAAGCGCAATCGGTATGAAGGTGGTTGAGGACGTCCCGTACGTTTACGGCCTTGACAAGTGGATCGGATCCGAACTCACCGACGAGGCAAAGGGCTATCTCAAAGACTTCGGCGCGGCAACCGCGTCAAACGGCGCAGTCGGACTCTATCATATCGACAACCTCACCCCCGAAGCAAAAGAACTGGGCGAGAAACTCATCGTCGAAAACCCCAAAGTGTACGTCATCGACGACGCGGAACTCGAAAGAGTGTACAAGAGTTATCCCAATATGTGGAAAAAGCCCGACAGCAAGGCTACGATGGCGTTCGTGGGCTGTCCGCATCTTACCTTCACGCAACTCAACGAGTGGACGAATATGATCGAAAAGTCGCTCAAAGAAAGCGGCAAAAAGAAAGTCGCTTTGCAAACCATCGTTTGCTCCGCTCCCGACGTCGTGGCAAAATTCAAGAAAACTCCCGCTTACAATCGTTTGATTGCTACGGGCGCAAAACTCACGAGCATTTGCCCGCTTATGTACACCAACAATCCGCTCACAAAAGGCAAATCTATCGCGACTTGCTCCAACAAACTCCGCACTTACAGCATCGCAAGATACTATAAGACGGCAGACCTTCTCAATATCATCGCAGGAAAGGAGTGAAGAGTATGAAATCATTCAAAGGCAGAGTTATAGCAGCAGGCAACTTTAAGGGCGATGCCGTCGTATCAAGACAGGGCGTGAACACTCTTGCGACGTTCCAAAAGAGCGCGCTCACAAACGCTAAACAAGTTATCGTCAGCGACCAGAACAACAAGGATATCTTCGGACTCAATATCACGGGCAAAGCGCTTTGCTTGCCCCAAACCATCGGTTCGACAACGGGCGGTCTCGTCATTCAAACCGTTTGCTCGATGGGTATCAATCCTGCGGCGTTCCTTTTCTCCGAGCATATCGACTCGCTCGCCGCAAGCGGAATCGTCCTTGCAAAGATTTGGGAAGATTCAAACGTCATCGCAATCGACGAACTCGGCGACGAATTCCTCAAATCCGTCAATACGGGCGATACGATTACTATTGCCGAAGACGGAACGGTAACTATCGGTTAAAAGTATCAAAAAAAATGAAAGCGCGATTCGTTTGAATCGCGCTTTTCGTATGAGTTTTTTTGAATTATCGAATTTCTTTGATGAACTCTTCGATCAAATCGAGGGCGTGCTTTAACACTTCGAGCGAATAGGCGTAACTTATGCGAATATAGTTTGTGCCGCTCCTTCCGAACGCTCCGCCGGGAACGACCGCCACGTTTTTGCTATCGAGCAGGGCGTAGGCAAACTGCTCGCCGTCCATTTTCGTGGATTCTACGCTCGGGAAAACGTAAAAAGCGCCTTTCGGGTCAAAGCATTTCAATACCATTGCTCGCAAACGGTTTACGATATACCGTCTGCGCTTGTCGTACTCGTCGCGCATTTGTCTGACTTCCTCGAAGTCGTCTTTGAACGAAGCGTTGAGCGCTTCGAGGGCAACGTACTGCGCTGAAGTCGAGGCGCACATAAGTGCGTATTGGTGAATCCTGAGCATGACGTCAACGATTTCTTTGGGTGCGCAAACGTAGCCCAATCTCCAACCCGTCATAGCGAAATATTTTGAGAATCCACTGACGATTATCGTGTGCTCGCGCATATCGTCAATCGACGCAATCGACGTGAATTTCGTGTCATCGTAGACTAGTTCGGCGTAGATCTCGTCACTGATTACGATTAAATCGTGCTTTTTGATGATAGGCACGAGTTTTTCAAGGTCGGATTTTTCCATAACAGCGCCCGTCGGATTGTTCGGATATGACAAAATCAGCGCTTTGGTTTTTGACGTTATGGCGTTTTCAAGTTGCTCGGGAGTGAGTTTGAAATCGCTTTCCTCTTTGCAATCTATCGCTACGGGCGTGCCGCCGCATAGCGAAACGAGTGGAGAGTAGCAAACGAAACACGGCTCGGGCACAAGCACTTCGTCGCCTTGGGAAACTACGGTGCGGAGCGCAACGTCAACGCCTTCGCTTGCGCCGACCGTGATGAGAATCTCGTTTTCGGGGTTGTAGTCTATGCCTAAAAATCTGTTCGTATATTTTGAAATCGCATTGCGAAGTTCAATCAAACCTGCGTTTGCAGTGTACTGCGTTTTGCCTGCTATTATGCTGTTTATGCCTGCTTGCGAAAACACGCTCGGAGTGGAAAAATCCGGCTCGCCGACCCCGAGTGATATGCAATCTTTTCTCGTTGCCGCTATGCCGAAAAACTCGCGTATGCCCGACGGTTTGAGATTGTACGCAACGGGGTTTAATAGTTTTGAATAGTCCATATATCCTCTTTTTTATATATCAGTCTATATATTCTCTTTTTTATATATCATTTTATAAGGACGTATGGAGTTTTGATACAGAAATGTCTAAAAATTCTTTGTGATTGGGACGTCAAATAAGGAGCATTATTTTAAGTCCTGCGATTGCGCAGAGCAAGGTGGGAATGCCTACGATTGCGCCTCGTTTTACGAAATCGAAGAAAGTGAATTTGACGTTTTGCGTTTTCAGTATAGAATTCCACATAATTGCGGCAAGCGCGCCAATTGGCGTGAGCAATGCGCCGAGATTCGAGCCGATTATCGAGGCGTAAATCGCACCTTTAAGGTTCTGCGCAGATACGCTTTGAAGAATTTGCGAATAAAGCACGGACATTGGTATGTTGTTCATAAGGTTGGCAAAGAGCGCCGAAGTCGTGCCGAATGTCAGTGCGCAATCAGCATTCTGCAGTGAAGAGGCGAGATATTGCGTGACTCCGCATTGATTGAGCGAGAGTACGATAACGAACATCGAGAGCAGAAAAGGGACGAGTTGCCACGGAAGGCGCGCAAGCGTTTTTCCTATCGGTTTCATCGATTTTTTTTGAGCGAGAGTTGCTATCGTGCTTGCTACGAGCAAAAAGCCGCACGCGCTTGCGGATACTATCCACATTTCAACGCCTATATAAGAGGATATCGCAAGCATTATCGTCGCAACGCAAAGTACGATAAGGCCGATGATAAGACACGGTTTGTTGTCAATTGCAATTTCGCTCTCGTGTGCGTTCATAGGTGCTGAGAGTTTTTTTCTGAACAGTAGATAAAGAATCGCAAGAGAGCAAAGCCCTGCAAATAACGTAGGGAGCGCCATTACGCCCACGTACTCGGCAAAGCCTATTTTCATCGACGTGGCAAGGTATATGTTGGTGGGATTGCCGATGATCAAAAACATACTCCAAGTGTTTGCCGCAACGAATTCGGTGAAGATGAACGGAATCGGGTCGATATTGCAATTTCGCGCAAAATAGCAGATAAACGGCGTAAACGTGAGGATAATCACATCGTTTGAGGTGAAAACGGTGAGAATCGACGTGGCGATATAAAGAAGGATGAACAACTTTTTCTGACTTGCGCCCGCCTTTTTCAGCACCGCGTTTGCCAGCCACTTGAAGAAGCCTATTTCGTCGAGATATACGCTGAGCGCACTCATCGACAAGAATAAAACCAATATTTTGAGGGGATTGACTTCGTCGTCGGAAGTGAATTGCGCCCATACGGATTTTGCGTCAACGCCGCCCGACGCAAGCAGAATCACGGCGCACACGAGCGGCACGAGCCAATAAAGGCTTATGCTTATCTTGCCTATGCGCAAGCGCAGGTTGAAAAGGGTGGATACTAAAATTCCGACCGCGCATATGATGAATACCGTGAGTTGAAGCGCCATATTTTCCTCTTTTGCAATGACGATATTATGCTCGCGCGCAAGAAAAAACGCAAGTAAATACGCATTGTTTTCCTCGCGAGTGTGAAAATACGCGATTATTTGAAAAGTGTGTATTTACCGCTATGGACAAACGGCGTTTTTTGTGGTATTATCTTTATATTAAGGAGTTAATTATGTTTGAAATCGTAACAGATAACACTGCAGACCTTTACGAAGGCTATTATGAGGCAAATCCCGCAAGACGACTTCCGTTTTCTTTCACGCTCGAAGATCACTTCTACGAGAAAGACGACGATTATCCCATCGAACTTTTCTACGAGAAGTTGAAGGCGGGCAAACTTGTCAAAACGTCGCAAATCAATCCGCACGACGCAGAAGTTATGTTCGAGCAAGTGCTTTCTGAAGGCAAAGACTTGCTCTATATCGGCTTTTCGTCGGGTATGAGCGGAAGTTTCGACAATATTTCGTATATCGCAAAAGGATTGCGTATCAAATATCCCGAGCGCAAAATCATCGTCGTCGATACTCTCGCAGGCGCAGGCGGTGAAGGTTTGCTCGTGTACTACGCAAGAAAAATGCAGGCGGAAGGCAAAAGTATGGAAGAAATCGCCGAGTGGGTTGAGAATCACAAACTCAACGCTCACCATTGCTTTATCGTCAGCGACCTCATAAATCTGCGCAACAGCGGAAGAATCTCCACGCTTGCCGCGCTCTTCGGAATGATCGTGCACATTAACCCCGTGCTCGAACTCACCACGCAAGGAAAAATCGGAATCGTCACCAAGGCGATCGGAAGGAAAAAATCTATTTCCGAAATGGTCAAGTTCTTCAAAAACAATTATATTCGGGACGACAACGACTTTATCCTCATCGGTCACACGAACTGCCCTGAAGAAGCACACGCTTTCGGTGCGCAAATCGAGCAGTTGTCCGGCGGCGTTCCCGTCAAGTACGGATATATCAATCGTCTTGTGTCGGGGTGCGCGGGGTATAATGCTTTGGCTGTCTTCTTTATGGGCAAAACCCGCGCTTAAATGAATCACTGAAAACTGCAAATGACTGCGTCAATGTGCCGTATTCGTCAATTCACGTACGCTCAAGTACGCTCGTCGTTCAAATCGGATATAGAAAAGAACTAAAATTAAATAATAAAACTCGCATCTCGATGCGAGTTTTATTTTTGAAAATCGTGTTTGGAATCGCAAACAGATCGACAATAAAAGCAAAATAAGAAATTGAAAGTTATAAGTTCGCTTTAATCAAAATCTGTTTTGCGGTTTGTTCTCGTTCTTTTTGTTTTCGGCGTTCTTGCGGGTGAGATATATCGAAGCAAAGATTGCCGTGCCTGCTAGTGCGACGATTATCGCAAGGACGATTGCGACAATTTGCACCGTCGTCAAGCCGTTGATTTTTATGTATGCTTTTTCGACGTAGCCTATCGTGCCTTCAAAGTTGACGAGATAGAAATCTCCCACGGTGTCAAGCACCTCTACTTCGCTTCCGTCAACTATCTGCGTGACAAGTTCGGATTGCGTGTCGGGGGAGAGATATACGTTTACGAGTCCGCCGATTCTATCTGCGTTTGCTTTGCCGTAAACTCTGTCTTTTTCGGGTTTAACTTCGATATATTCTTCAAGGTCTTGCGCGTCTACGAAATAGACTTTTTCGCCGTATGTGACGAGAGTCCACACGTTGTTTTCATAGCCTGCGACGTCGCTCACTCGGGTGACTTTTTCGCCTTGTTTGAGGGTAAGTTCGCTTGACCGAGTGTGGGGCAGTGCGTATAGCGTGGTATCTTGTTTTGCAACGTAATCGCCCGTTAAAAGCGTGGGGGCGGCAGTATCAAAGTCGGATTTGCGGATCTTGACAAGTTTGTCGCCGTCAAGTGCAAAACGGAATTCGTCGCTTTGGTCGCCTTCGATTTGCTCGTCGATGACGAGGTGCACTCTGCTTGACGCAAGGGAAGTGTTTTCAAGTCTGCCGTCGGCGGAATAGTTGAGCGCGCCCTCTTTTGCGGTTGCGAAATAATATGGTTTATCGACGATTTGCGGAAGAGTGCTTGTGTAGGTGTTCTTGGTTGTTGCACCTATATCGATTGCTCCGACGAAACTCTCGTCTGCGGTGAAGAGAAGCACGCTATCGCTCAAGCATACGCTCGTCAAAGTCGCTTTCATGGATGCGGATTTCGGATAGAGAACGCTCGTTTGCGCTCCGTCGTAATAGGTTGCGATTCTGTCGCCAAAGGCAACGTAGATTTTGCCCTCGTAGTCGATTGCAAAGTCAACGGCATCCGTGAAATCGTCGGTTACCGCGTCGTAGAGTTTGACACCGCTCTGATTGAGCGCGACGATGCCGCTTGTCGTGAGCAAATATACGTTCGTGCCGTCTTTGGCAGCCGTCAGGCGCATGCCTTGCTCGGTATCGTATATTTTGAGAAGCGTGTCGGCAATGAGAGTGTACACGCCGTCTTTGGTGAGAACGTAGAGTTTGTCGAGATAGATTAAGTCAACGACGTCGGTTGCTTCGTAGGTCTTTTGAATTTCACCGCCGCTGAGTCTTAAAACTTTGTTTCCAAATGCGACGTATATATCTCTCGAGTTTGCCGTGACGGCAAGGGGAGTTTCTTCAAGAACAATGTCGGTCATTACGCCCGATTGGTCGATGAGCGCAAGACGGTCGTTGTTTTTGTCCGCAACGACGATATCGTCATCTAAAACGCACAGGTCGGAGGGATGATCGAGGTGAAAAGCGTCGTTGCCCGTCATCGTCATCGAAGCGGTGCGAGAAAGGCTCTTCATATCCGACGATAAGGTGTATACGATCACGCTGTTGCCTTCGATCGTGAAGAGCTTGTCGCCGTTTGCAAAGAAGTCATCGGGGCAGATTTCGGTTTGGAAAAGCAACGCGCCGTTTCGTTTGTTCAACACGATGATGCGTTTTTGGTTGGTTGTCGGCGACAGTTCGAGCGCGAATATAGCGTCTGCGACGTACGCCGCTTTTATGTTTTGAGTGATCGAGTGATACTCCGTCGAGTTGGTGGTCGTATCGTAGATTGCAAATCTCGGCTCGCCGTATTCCCAAGGGAAAGTGTAAAACGAATCGCCGTAACCCGCGACTACGATTTGTCCTATGAGCGCGCGATTCTTTGCGGATTCAACCGAAAAACTCGCGGTGAGCGTTTTGTCGTAGATTGCAACTCCTCCGAACTCAGAGTGAACGAAAAGGCGAGTGCCGTCGCTCGAGATTGACGAGATATCTTCGGGTGCGCTCAAAGTGTGCGCTTGAGCCGACGCGCTTTTGTCGGTGAGATCGATCGTGAAATATTTGCCGTCCGCTTGAATAAACGCTACGTCCTCGAGAACGTAAAGCAGTTTGACTTCCTTGAAGGAAAGCGAATACGAATAAGAGCCTGAGGAATCGTTGGGACGGACGAAAAGCATGTTTGCCGATTTGTCGTAAATCAAAAGGTAGGCGTCGTTTGCGCTCAAGAGAGTGGGATCTTCCGATTGAAAATAGTTGTTTTGAGGGAATACTCGTGTGAAATTGTCGTCTTGCGCATTTGCTATCGGGGCGCTTTGATTTGCCAAAAGCAATGAAAATACCGTCGCAAAAACGGCAATAAACAGGGAAACGAGCATTGATTTTTTTGTGATTTCAACCGACTTTTTCATAAATATAAGTATAATCAAATTGTAACTTTAAGTCAAGATAATAACTTTATTGCTTGAAATATTCGTGCGCGTGTGATAATATCTATTAAAAGGTATTATATATGGCAAACAAAAAACGATATTATAAAAACCGCTCGCCCAAGCAGAATGCGCAAAATCAGGAGAGCGTAAATCAACAAACGGCAAGATTTTCACAAGAACAGTTGGCTCTTTCCACCGAGGATTTGGGAATAAGCGAATCTACTCGCGAACTCCTTTTGAAAAACCGTATTCAAACTGCGGCGGACCTCGTTAAACGCACCGAAAAGGATATGTACAAGGTGCAAGGACTCAACAAAAAGATTCTTTTTGAAATTAAGGACGCATTGAAAGCAAAAGATATGTGCTTGCGCCCAGAACCCGTCAAAGAAACAACGAAACAAGACAATCAAAACGCTTCGCAAAACGAACAACGTAAGGGCGCTGACGCTCAATCAAGCGATTCAAAACGTCAAAACGACAAAAAGCAACCCTCTTCCAAAGAACGTGGCGAAACGGTCGAACGCAGAAACGATAAATCTACGGGCGCAGACAGACAAGAGCGCTCGAAATTCGGACTTTCGGACAGAGCGAGCGCAAAACCGCAAAACAAGCAATCCGCAAATCAAAAACAATCGGATAAGAAACCGCAAAAAACCGTCGAAAAACTCACCGAACCTCTTAAACCCGGTCAATGGCGCAAAGTGCTTAAGGGCGGAAAGTGGGGATATTCAAACGGATTCAAAATCGTCATTCCCACGATGTACGACGAGATTTTTGCGTTCAAAGAAGGACTTGCTTCCGTCGAAATCGACGAAAAATGCGGATATATCGACGAGGAGAACAACGTCGTTATTCCTCTCGATTACGACACCGCTATGAGTTTTTCGGAAGGTCTTGCAATGGTCTGCAAGGGCGAAAAATGCGGATATATCAACAAAAACGACGAAGTCGTAATTCCGTTTGAATACGATGCAGGCACTCCTTTTGAAAACGGCGAGGCAAAAATCAAAAAAGACGGAAAGTGGGGGACTATTACCACTGACGGCAAAATTACCTGGATTTAAGTTTTTCATTGCTCGACGGAGTTGAAAAATGAGGAAAACCGTAGATAAATCGGCATACACAAGTGTTTACGCGTTGCGAATATTCGTGTGCGTGCTGATTTGCTGTTTGTTTTTCTCATTTTTATTTTTACCCTCGGTTGCAGATGCGGTTTGTCCCGAAAATTACGTCGAATCGGTGAAAAACGAGAACCTCGATTGGCAAAACGACGAGAATAATCTCGACCTCGATTTTGTGAAAAAGACCGTTTCGGAGTGGCTTGCCGACCCTAACTTCGATTTTTCGGCAATCGAAAAAGATCCTATCGTCGTTGCGATTATAGATACGGGAGTGAATTTCGATCACGAGATTTTTACGGGAAATTACGATGAAAACGGCAAGAAAATCAACGCTTCGGGCGTCGGTGAGTACGACGTTTTTTATAGGGATTCGCAAGGCAACGTCGTATCGAAAAATACCGCCGACGATGATAAGAGCGCAACCGACGATTCGTCAAATAGACACGGCACGCACGTTGCTGGTATCGTTGCGACTTTGATACACGAACTCAATCTTGAAAAATATATCAAAATTATGCCGATTAAGGCGTCGAGAGTCGAACTCGGCAATACGAAATTTGACGATACGCACGTCAGAAACGCTATAAATTTTGCTCTCAGCAACGGCGCGGACGTCGTGAATATGTCAATCGCCGACAACGGTGTGTCGCCCGGCAAGACTTCTTCGTTCGATATGGTGAGCAAAACCGACGCGGGCAAGGCGGTGTTCGTCGCCGCGGCGGGAAACGGCAAGATTTTCGGCACTTCGTCAAAGAATAAGTGGTATTATCCGGGTGCGAGCAAAAACGTTATAGGCGTTATGAATTACACCGTTGAAAACGGGAAAAAGAAACTTGCCGCAACCTCTAACTACGGCTCGGCGTACGATATATGCGCTCCCGGTAGCGCGATTTTCAGTGCGGACGGGAAAACCGCAGACGCTTATAAATCCCTCGGCGGAACGAGCATGGCGTCGCCTATCGTCGCTTTTGCAAGCGCACTTGCTATGCTCAAAGACAGAGCGTATTGCGCCGTATCGAAAGAGCAAAACAAATCTTGTACGGAAATTGCAGAATACGTCAAGAGTTCGTATTCCGAATCAATATCGAAAAGCGGTTTCAAAAACGCAGTGTTCGATTTTAAGCAACTGCTGACCGACGAAATTCGAGCGCGTATCGTTGCGGACGAAAACGGCGGTGGTTTGAGCCAATATATCAACAACGTTTATCCCGTCAAACTTCGATTTGAAATTTTCCCGCACTCGTATGAGGGAAAAGGAAACGTCGTGTGGAAAATCGACGGCAAGAGCATCGACAATCCGTCGGAAGATTCGTTTTTGCTTGAATATACGCCAAAAAACGAGATCGGAAGCGTTGAAGTTCACGCCGAGTGGACGTATGGGACAGAAATTAAGACGTCGCAATGCACCGTTTCGGTCGAGTACGTCGAATACGACAGAGGAGAAACCGAACAAATCCAAATCGACGTTTCAAAGAACGGCGAAAATATAGATTTGAACGAAGCCGACGGATCTATCGACACGATAGAGGGCGATTTGATTAAGTTTTCGGTGGACGAGAAGGTGCTGCAAAATACGAAACCCGGTACGAGTGTGCTTTGGTACGTTGACGACAAGTGTGTGGGGACGGGAAACGAGTTTTCTTGCAAGTTTGAGGAAGAAGGCGTGCACTACGTAAAGGCGAAAATAGGGGATTATTTTACGAGTGAGATTATCGTTAAGACAAAAACCGAAATTCTTGAAAAGTCACGCGTTCTCGATATCGTGACGATCGTGCTTTCGTGTGCGCTCGCGGTTTGCTTCGTCGGCGTAGTATCGACGATTCTTATCAAAAAATCTAAAACCAAATAAAAACGGATAAAATCCATGCAACGAAAAAAAGACTGTTTTCAAACAGTCTTTTGATTTTTGCGATTTTCAATTGCTTACTTGTTTGCTTTGAGTGCGTCCAATGCGCGGCAGAGAGTGGATTTCTTTCTCGCAACCGTGTTCTTTTTGTAGATACCGTCTTTGAAAGCGCAGTCAATGACGGATACGGTTTCGGGAAGGAGTTGTTCTGCAAGAGCAACGTCGCCTGCTTCGATTGCTGCGTTGTATTTCTTGATTGCGGTTTTAACGCGCGCTTTCTTTGCGGTGTTGATTTCGTTTCTCTTATCGGAAGTGATAACTCTCTTTTTTGCTGACTTAATATTTGGCATATTTTTCTCCTCGTACTTTTGTACTGATAAATATCTTTGATATATTAGCATATGTGAAACAAAGTTGCAACCGTTTTGAATGGAATTTTTGCGATTATGCACAATAATGTTATGAATATGCTCAAAAATTTCGACTTCGTCACCGATATGGCGATTGAAAGCGCTCAATCGACGGGACATTTGACAAATTGCGACGCAAAACCGCTTTCGTACGGGATCGTCAAACGCACGCTTAGAGTGAAAACGATCGAGGACGCAAAGAAAACGGGTAGAGAAAGGGGCGTTTACGTCACTTTCGATTGCGTGAAAGAAACGCTTGAGGGACAGTCTTCTTGCGAATATCTGACAAAACAGATTGCGTTTTGCCTTGCGGAACTCGTGGGAATCGTCAAAAAATCGTCGCCCGTGCTTGTCGTGGGACTCGGAAACAGGCATATAGTTGCCGATTCGCTCGGGCAAAGATGCGTCGAAGACGTTAAGGTTACGAGATATCTCAGCGCAGTCGGAAAGCAGAGTTTGTGCGCGTTTTCTACGGGCGTACTCGGTATGACGGGGATTCAGTCCGCAGAACTCGTGTCGGGCGCTGTTTCAAAAATCAAGCCGTCGTGCGTGATTCTTATCGATTCACTTGCAACGGGCGCAGTGTCAAGGCTCGGGAAGTCTTTTCAGATATCAAGTTGCGGAATCTCACCGGGGAGCGGCGTCGGGCAGGATAAAGAGCGCATAGACAAAAGCGTTTTGTCCGTGCCGACTTTCTCAATAGGCGTTCCGCTTTTGTTGTCGTTGAGAACGGGAATTTATACCTTTGTGAAAGAATTGGCAGGCGAAGAAAAACTTGATATAAACGAGTATAATTTAAGAGCGAAACTTGCCAAAAACACGCTGTCGGATTTGATCGTTGCGCCGCGCGATATCGACTACGTCGTAGGCGTTGCTTCAAACGTCGTTTCAAAAGCGATTAATCTTGCGTTTAAGTTGTAAAAACGACATTCTAACGCGCTCAAACTAAATTTATACTAAATAAAAACGCCGCAGATTCGCGGCTTTTATGGTATATATTTTGCTTTGATTTTTTTTGATAAATCAGGGAGTATTTTGCAATATCGAGAGGATTTTTCTGTATTTCTTTTCTTCGTTTCCGCCCGTAAATTCAAAGCGGATTTCGCTTTGCGCGTTTTGTGGTGAAACTTGCTTTTCGAGTTGTTTTATAAGAGTGTCGTTACCGTCGAAATATCTTACGTCGCCGAGGATTTTGGATATCTCTTTTTTGCAATACGGATAGTGCGAACAGCCGAGTACGACGTTCTTTACGCCTTTGAATTTGAATAATCGATTGGCAAGATAGGGAAGAATCGCACTCATATCGAGATTGCCGCGCTTCGAGTTTATGGAGGCTTGAACTTCAACGAGGGTGGCAAGTTCCGACGTGTCGGCAACTTTCGTATATGGAATTTTAGTGTTTTCGATGGTAAATCGGGTGGCAAGAAGCAGATAATCGTCCGCCAAAATATTATTCGTCGTCGGCAGAATTGGGAGAAGTTTGTATACGTCTGTTTCCTTGCATACGGTTGAGGCGGTGTTGCAAGCAAGCACGGCGAAATCCGAGTGGTTTTTCAACTTGGCAATACCGGCGGTAACTATCGCGTCGAGTTCCTTTTCGCTTTTCGTGCCGAAAGGGTGTTGAGCGTTGTCGGCAAGATAAAAAAAGTCGTTCCCTTGGAATTTTTCAAGAAGTATTTTGAGAGTGGTTAGCCCTCCGATGCCGCTGTCGTATACGCCTATGGTTGCCATATCTTCTATATATGATAAAAACGGACGTGTTGACAGCGTTTTTCCGAATCGTGAAAAACTCAACTGCAAAAATTGATATTCTAACCGAGTTAATTTTTATCGACGCAAAATTATAAATGCAAAATCTAAAAAAATTTTCCGCTATCTAATACACTGTTTTGTTCGATGCGGGGTCGGTTGCTCGTTTTGGGTAAAAAATGTAGTTGAAAATATATAAAATTTATTATATAATTGTACTATCCACTTCAAAAGAGGTAAATTATGAAGATTTTTGATACAGACTCAATCCGCAACGTGGCTCTCATCGGCCACTCCGGCGAGGGTAAAACGTCCCTCGCAGAAGCCATGATGTTCGAAGCAAAGACTATCGACCGTTTGGGCAAAGTCGACGACGGCTCTTCGACGATGGACTATGACGACGAAGAAATCAAACGCAAAATATCCATTTCTTTGTCTTTGGGTTATGCGATTTACCGCAACACCAAGATCAATATCCTCGACGCTCCCGGTTTCTTCGACTTCGAAGGCGAAATGATTGCCGCTCTCCACGCTGCAGACAGCGCAGTGGTCGTCACAAGCGCAACGGGTTCTATCACCGTCGGTACGGAAAAGGCCCTCGAGCTCTGCCAAGAAAAGAAAGTTTCCGCTCTCATCTTCGTCAACGCCGTTGACAAGGACAACAGTGACTTCTTGGGCACTGCAAGGGCGATTATGGCTAAATATAAGAGCGTTATCCCCATCGAACTTCCCATTATGGAAGGTGGCAAGATGATCGGTTGCGTTGACGTTTTGACTGATAAAGCATTCGATTTGCAAGGAAAAGAAATCGCCGTTCCTCAAAACATGCAAGCAGAAGTCGAGGAGTTCAACGGCAAACTTATGGAACTCATTGCAGAAACCGATGAGGAACTTATGATGAAATTCTTCGACGGCGAAGCGTTCACCGAAGAGGAAATTCAAAAAGGTTTGCACGCCGCAATCGCAGACGATATCTTCGTTCCGCTCGTTGCAGGCAACGCTCAAACGTCAAAGGGCGTCAAACGCCTTATGGACAAACTCGTCGATCTTATGCCGCATCCGCAAAGAGCGCACAAGATCAAAGCGATCGTTGACGGAAAAGAAACCGAAGTCGGCGTAGATCCGTCCGCTCCGTTCTGTGCACAGGTCATCAAGTCGGTCGTCGACCCCTACGTCGGAAAACTCCTCATCTTCAAGGTTCTCGGCGGCAAACTTTCAAGCGGCGACAACGTGTTCAACGCTAGCGTTGAAAAACCCGAAAAAATCGGTACGCTTTACGTGCTCAAGGGCAAAAAGCAAGAGCCCGTCGATTGCCTCAACGCAGGCGATATCGGCGCTGTTGCAAAACTCGTTTATACCAACACCAACGATACGCTCGTTGCATCAAGCGATTCAAAGATTGAGTTTGAAAAAATAGAATTCCCCAAGCCCGTCATCTCCTATGCGGTTAAGGCTCTCAAAGACGAAGAAAAAGCCATCCAAGGTCTTATCAAGATGCAAGAAGAAGACGCAACCTTCAAGGTTGAAAAGAATATCGAAACAGGCGACGTGCTTATCAGCGGTCTTGGCGAGGCGCAACTCGACATTATGTGCAAACGCGTCAAGTCCAAACTCGGCATCGATATCACTTGGCAAGAACCAAGAGTCGCTTATCGCGAAACTATCCGCAAGACTTCTCAAGCAGAAGGCAAGCACAAGAAACAATCGGGCGGCGCAGGTCAATACGGCGACGTGTTCATCAAGTACGAACCGGGCGCGGCTGACGGTGAATTTGAATTTGTCGACGCAGTCGTCGGCGGCGCAGTTCCTCGTCAATTCATCCCCGCAGTCGAAAAAGGTTTGCGCGAAGCAATCAAACACGGCGTTTTGGCAGGCTATCCGCTCGTCAACCTCAAAGCAACGCTTTACGACGGAAAATATCACCCCGTCGACAGCAAGGAAATCGCATTCGTCACCGCTGCAAAACTTTCGTACGCAGACGGTATCGCGGCGGCAGGTCCGTGCTTCCTCGAGCCTATCGTTGAAGCAAAGGTCACCGTTCCGGACGAGTATCTCGGCGATATCCTCGGCGATATGAACAAGCGTCGCGGTCGTATTCTCGGCACGGATATGGCAAACGGCAAGCAAATCATCACTGCCGAAGTTCCGCAAGCCGAAATGTTCCGCTATGCAACCGATTTGCGCTCCATGACTCAAGGTCGCGGCAAATTTGAAATGCACGTCGTCCGCTACGAAGAAGTGCCTGCAATGAACAATGATAAGATTATTGCGGATGCCAAGAAGCGTGAAGAAGAAGCAAACAAGAAATGACGTCGCTATTTAGCGAATAACTGTGTCAGAACCGCTCTCACAAACAGTCACGTACGGCAAGTACGCTCATGTCGGTGGGAGCGGTTCTTTCTTGTTCTTCATCTAAATATCGACGTCATTTAGCAGTTATTTGCCCAATATCGCATTATTTTCATAATACTTTATTGGGGTGTGGAGGTGAATCCACGCCCAAAATTATTAAATATTCGTTATTAACTAAAAAGCGCACAACTTTTACATTGTGCGCTTTGCTTTCAAAAAACTGTGCACCGCCTTCGATAATCGATACCGAAGCGGAAACGGTGTAGGTGACTCCTTCAAAGTTTCCCCGTGGCACACGCCAACGCCTGTTTAGTGCTGCTGCGGTCAAGCTCTGACACGGTTCGCAGTATGACATTGCACGGGACCTTGATATCAACATTCCTTGCACCGTGCAGCCAACCATATCAAAGACCTCGGACGGCGTTCGACACTACTATTGCGGATTGTAGTTTACAGGGCACCGCAAGCTCCCCGTCTAGCACAGTGTGATTATTATAGCATTTAGATTTAATTTTTGCAACAATAATATTTGTCGATTTTCACTATGAAAAAAATCGCCGTTTTCCGACGATTTTTTCGTTGTATCGTATAGGTTATTTTGTTTTAATTGTCAAACCGAAGTTGCCTTTATAAACGGCGTTATCGATGACGAGATTTTCTGCTTGGCAATGTTTTTGTTATTTGATGTCCCTCTTTTCAAAGGTGAAATATCCAATAAGCGTTGCGATTGCGGTGTAGACAATCGGCATAACCGTTGCGGCGACAACTTCTGCCGTCGAGAGTTTATCTGCGCTCGTTGCGATGCTCGTTTGCTGCATTGGCAGGAATATCGTCCAATCGAGGTTGTTGCCGTCGGTATTGTCGATGCTCAATATCGTCGTGATGACGCTGACGATTATATTGAGAAGCAGATATAGCGCGATGCTCGTTGCAATCGACGTGCCGGTCGAACGGCAAAGAAAGTTTATCATCACAAAAATCGATACGCTTGCGATTCCTGCAAGAAGTTGGAGGGCAAAGTTGCGCATAAGCGTTGCAAAGTTTGCGCCTGTAAATCCGCCGGGGCTTCCGCTGATTGCAAAGAATATTCCGCTCAGAAGAAGTGCAAAGCACATATAGACTATCAAAAGGCATACTAGCGAGAGCCATTTTGAGAAATACGTGTTAACACGCTTCGTGCCTCTTGCAGTGGTGAGCGCGATATATCCGCATGAAAAGTCTTTGCCGATGAAAATGCACGCTACGATTGCAATGAAAAGTTCAACGTTCGCAGTCGACGACGAGCCGAAAAGCATACTCGTTGCGAATGTATTGAGAAAATGAACGGTTGCACCGATTTCGGGTGCTTGCTCGGGCGGTGTGGCGTTTACGATTCTGATACCTATCCAGTACGCCGCAAACGACAAGAACGTAAGCACGAACATTATAATGAGAGATATCCAGACGCTTTTAAGTTTCCTAAGTCTGTATACGTCGCTTGTTAAAGCCAAAGAAAACGAATTATCCTTCATTTTTGATACCTCCCATAAGCGAAATAAAAGTCGACTCCAAATCGCCTTGACACTCTGATATGCTTAAAACCGTAACGTTGGCGTCCGAGAAAAGTTTTGCGACTTGAGGAATCCCTTTGGATAAGTCGTAAAGCGCAAGGGTGTTGTATGGGAGAATCTCAAAGTCGTGGGCGTGATAGTTTTCGACTACGACGTTGAGCGCAACCTTCAAATCGTCCACGACGACTTTGATATAAGGTCTGCAAAGTTCTTCAAGGTCGCTTTGGCGCATTTCCTTGACGAGTTTTCCTCCTTCGATGACACCGTAGCAAGTCGCGAGTTTCTGAAGTTCAGCAAGAAGGTGCGAAGAAATGAGAATCGTGACGTTATCCTCTTTGTTGAGTCGTTGAAGAAGTTCGCGCACCTCGAATATGCCCGTTGGATCGAGTCCGTTTACGGGCTCGTCGAGAATGAGTATGCTCGGATCGTTTATCAAAGCAACCGCAATTGCAAGACGTTGTTTCATTCCGAGTGAATAATTTTTGACTTTTGTGGGGTTGTTCGGGTCAAGACCGACTTTGTGAAGAATATCTTTAAGTTTTTCTTCGTTGGTTACTCCGAGAGCATATCCCATCGATTTCATATTTTCGAGCGCGGTAAGGTGAGTCGATAGGGCAGGGGAGTCGACGATAGATCCGATTTTTCTGCGCTCGTAGGCAAGTGCGTCGGGAGTGTTTGCTCCGATAATACGTACCTCGCCACTCGTTTGATTTGCAAGACCGAGAAGAATTCTGATAAGTGTAGTTTTTCCCGCTCCGTTTCTTCCGACCAAGCCGTATATGTCGCCTTCGCGTACGCAGAGACTTACGTCGTCGAGAACGACTTTGTCTTTGCCGTATTTCTTCGTTAAATGCGAAGTTTCAAAAACGTTCATATTGTACCTCGTTTTTTTGATAATCTAATTATACCACTTTTTGAGCATAAGTCCATTTGTGATTGTAAATCTCCGAATTATTAAGTGCGATTTAATAAAAACGCAAATATACACGAATCGTGTACAATGATTTTCAAATACGAATCGTGTACCCAATGTTAAATAAAAATGCGAAAATATACAAAATTTAAGCAAAAACGTACAATATTAGTTAAAAAATGCACGAAAAGTGTGATATAGTATACGAATCGTGTTGTGAAGTCGATTTTGAATTTGTTAATGTTATTGGTTTGCGTATGCTTGTGCTCAAGTGAACTTTTGGAATCTCAAACCTATGATCGAATAAAAAAAGCACGCCGAAGAGCGTGCAATATTGGAGCGGGCGATGAGAATCGAACTCACGACTAAAGCTTGGGAAGCTTTCGTTTTACCATTAAACTACGCCCGCATTTACGTTTTGATTGTATCACGCCGATTGATTTTGTCAAACATTTTAGCGACTTTGTGTCAATTCTGTTGCGTTTTGACTGCGCTTATATTATACTTAAAAATCTATAAAAGAATTTACATTCAGAGGACAATATGTACAAACCTGTTGAAACAAATTTGAATTTCGTCGATCGCGAAAAGGAGGTTCTCGCTTTTTGGAAAGAGGAGAACATTTTTGAAAAGAGCGTAAAAAAGAACGAAGGTAATCCCGAATTTAGTTTTTACGACGGTCCGCCCACTGCGAACGGTAAACCGCATATCGGACACATTCTCACTCGCGTTATGAAGGATATTATCCCTCGCTACAAGACGATGAAGGGTTATCACGTTTTGCGCAAAGCGGGTTGGGATACTCACGGTCTGCCCGTGGAATTGGAAGTCGAAAAACAACTCGGCATCGACGGTAAGCAGGAAATCGAAAAGTACGGCATCGAGCCTTTTATCAAAAAATGTAAGGAATCCGTTTGGAAATACACCGACGAGTGGCAAAAAATGTCCGATCGTATCGGGTATTGGGCGGATATGCAAAATCCCTACGTCACTTACGACAACAACTATATCGAGTCGGTATGGTGGGCTATCAAGCAGATGGCTGACAAGGGACTTATCTATAAAGGCTACAAAATCGTGCCGTATTGTCCTCGTTGCGGAACGGCTCTTTCCTCTCACGAAGTGGCGCAAGGCTACAAGGACGTTGAGGAAACTTCCGTTTTCGTCAAATTCAAAGTTAAAGGCATTGAAAACACGTATTTCCTCGCTTGGACGACTACGCCTTGGACGCTTCCGTCTAACGTCGCTCTTTGTATGAACGGCAAAGAGGACTATACGAAGATTCAAGTCGGAGAGGAGTTTTATATCCTCGCAGACGCTTTGATTCCGTCCTTGTTCAAAGATGAAAACGAGTACGTCAAAATCGACACGAAAAAGGGTTGCGAATACGAATTCGTAGAATACGAACCGCTTTTCGATTACGACACGGGCGCAAAGGAAAAGGCGCACTATATCACCAACGATTCTTACGTCACGCTCACCGACGGCACGGGCATCGTGCATATCGCGCCCGCATTTGGCGAGGATGACAGCAAAGTCGGCAAAAAGTACGGTTTGCCTTTCGTTCAGATGGTTGACGACAGAGGCAGATTCAAAGACGCCGTATACGACTTCAAAGGCTTGTTCTGCAAGGACGCAGACAAGTATATTATCGAGAAACTTAAGGGCGAAAACAAACTGTTCAAGGCAATGAAATTCACCCATAGTTATCCCTTCTGCTGGAGATGCGACACGCCGCTTCTTTACTACGCTCGCTCGAGTTGGTTTGTAAAAATGACCGCTGTAAAAGAGCAACTTCTCGCTTCCAACGATTCGGTCAATTGGATGCCCGAAACCATCAAAAATGGCAGAATGGGCAACTTCCTTGAAAACGTCATCGATTGGGGCATTTCAAGAGAAAGATATTGGGGCACGCCGCTTCCGATTTGGGTGTGCAACAAGTGCGGAAAGGTGCACGTCATCGGCTCTCGCGAGGAATTGCGCGAAAAAGCGCATCTCGATCACGACGTCGAATTGCATCGTCCGTATATCGACGAGGTAAAGTGGGAGTGCGAATGCGGCGGCGAAATGGTGCGTACACCCGAAGTGCTCGACTGCTGGTTCGACTCGGGATCTATGCCTTTTGCTCAATGGCACTATCCGTTTGAAAATAGGGATATTTTCGAGAAAGTTTTTCCCGCAGACTTCATTTCGGAGGCTATCGACCAAACGAGAGGTTGGTTCTACACGCTTCTTGCCGTAAGCACGGTGCTTTTCGGTCGCGCTCCGTTCAAAAACTGTATAGTTCTCGGTCACGTCAACGACAAAGACGGCATCAAAATGTCCAAACATAAGGGCAACGTCGTCGATCCGTGGACGGTGCTCGACAAGCAAGGCGCAGACGCTACGAGATGGTATTTCTACACCACGAGCGCACCGTGGCTTCCTTCGAGATTCCACGCAGACGCAGTGAGCGAAACCCAACGCAAGTTTATGGGTACGCTTTGGAACACCTATGCGTTCTTCGTTCTGTACGCAGAAATCGACAAATTCAATCCCACGGAGCATAGACTCGAGGATCAGAAACTCACCATTATGGACAGATGGATCCTCTCTTGCCTTAACTCGCTCATCAAGACCGTTGACGAGGGATTGGAACAATACAAAATCACCGAAACTTCGCGCGCAATCGGAGAGTTTGTTGACAACCTTTCCAACTGGTACGTCCGTCGTTCGCGCGAGCGTTTCTGGGGAAGCGAGATGAGCAAGAGTAAAGAGGCGGCGTATACGACGCTTTACACCGTGCTCTCTACGCTCTCGAAGATTCTTGCCCCGTACACGCCGTTTATGGCAGAGAGTATGTATCGCAACCTCGTGTGCAACTTCGATAAGGACGCTCCCGAAAGCGTACATCTTTGTTCGTTCCCCGTTGCAGACGAGAAGTATATCGACAAGGAACTCGAAAACGGTATGGGCGACGTGCTCAAACTCGTCGTTCTCGGCAGAGCCGCAAGAAACGCCTCCAACCTCAAGAACAGACAGCCGCTTTCCAAACTTTTCTACAACGGCAGATACGAACTCTCAAACGACCTCAAAGAACTCGTCGAGAACGAACTCAACGTCAAGTCCGTTGAGGTGTCGGGCGACAGTAACGTGTTCGTAAGTTACGATTTGAAGCCGCAACTTCGCACGCTCGGACCGAAATACGGCAGTTTGCTCGGCAAAATCAGAGAGGTTTTGCAGGCAAGAGCCAACGAAATCGTGTCCGCAATCAAGTCTCACGGTTTGTTTAAGGCAGACGTTGACGGCAGAGAAGTGGAACTTTCTAAAGACGACTTGCTCATCAGCATGAAGAACAAAGAAGGATATTCGAGCGAAAGCGACGGAGAAACCACCGTGGTTTTGGATACTCAACTCACCGACGACCTCATTTTCGAGGGTGCGGAGCGTGAAATCGTGTCCAAGATTCAGACTATGAGAAAGGAAGCAGGCTTCGAGGTGACCGACCATATCGTCGTCGGATACAAGGCTGAGGGCATTGCGCTCAAAGTGTTTGAGAAAGCGGACTTCCTCTCCGACGTGCTTGCAGACTCAATTTCCACAACCATCGACGGTTTTGCAAAAGACTGCGATATAAACGGCGACAACGTCACTATCTCGGTGAAAAGAATCTGATGAAAATTGCTCCCGATTGGAAAGAATACAAGGTCATTGCCACAGGTGACGGCGAAAAACTCGAGAAGTGGGGGAATATTACCCTTCTTCGTCCCGATCCGCAAGTGATTTGGCATGCAAAAACGCCTCTTGCCGACTACAAGGGCGTTGACGCAGTGTACGAGCGTTCTCGCACGGGCGGTGGAATGTGGAAATTCCGCCGTAACGTACCGTCCGAGTTTACGCTGTCCTGGCGCGACTTGACCTTTTCGTTGAAACTTATGGGTTTCAAACACACGGGGCTTTTTCCCGAACAAGCCGTCAATTGGGACAGAATGATGAAACTCATCAAAGAGTCGGGCAGGGAAATTTCCGTGCTCAACCTGTTCGGATATACCGGCGCGGCGTCGGTGGCGTGTCTTAAGGCGGGCGCAAAAGTGTGCCACGTCGACAGCGCAAAAGCGATGGTCGAGCGCGCAGGCGAAAACGTGAGGTTGAGCGGTCTTGACAATTCGGGTATGAGATATATCATCGATGACTGCTTCAAGTTCTGCCAAAGAGAGATAAGAAGAGGAAAAAAATACGACGCGATTATCCTCGATCCGCCAAGTTTCGGAAGAGGTCCGAACGGCGAAAAATGGAAGATTGAAGAGGGTATATCCGAACTTTGCGAACTCGTTGCAAATCTGCTCTCCGACAATCCGCTCTTCGTGTGCCTCAACTCGTACACGACGGGATTGCAACCGACGGTTATGGCAAACATACTCAAACTTACGCTTCCTAAAAACGCAATCATCGACGCGGACGAAATCGGACTCGCAACCGAAGAAGGACTCGTTCTACCACAAGGTTGCACGGCGTTTGCTACGTTTGAAAAATGAACTGCGACGGCAATCAAACCGATTAGATACTCGAAAAGGTAACTGCTGCTCGGCAAAGAAAAGCGCAAAAGACAATCAAGCAAAAATCAACATATAGGATAAATTTATGACATATCAGGACCTTAAAATCGTATACGAAGACAACCACATTCTCGTTGTCGTCAAACCCTACGACGTACCCGTTCAGGCGGACGAGAGCGGCGATGCGGATATGCTCACTTTGCTCAAACAATATCTCGTTGAGAAGTACAACAAGCCGGGAGACGCTTATCTCGGACTCGTGCATAGACTCGACAGACCCACGGGCGGCGTTATGGTGTTTGCAAAAACTTCAAAAGCCGCGTCAAGACTTTGCGAGGCAATCCGCGACGGCGGCGTCGAAAAGAGATATCTTGCAATCGTGGACGGCGCACCGAGATACAGCGCAGACAAATTGACTTGCTATCTCAAAAAGTTCCCCGATACCAACACGGTGAAGGTCGTTCCTGCTCTCTCGGAGGGTGCAAAATATGCCGAACTCGACTATAAGGTGCTTTGCAAGAAAACCGACGTGAGCCTTTTGATGGTGAATCTCGTCACGGGGCGCGGTCATCAAATCCGCGTGCAACTTGCAAATATGGGCAATCCTATCGTCGGTGACAAGAAGTATGGAAATAAGGCACAGAGCAAATATCCGCTCTGTCTTTGGGCGACGGAACTCCGCTTTGCTCATCCCGTGAGCGGAAAAGAGATGGTTTTCAGAGTTTATCCGCCGGAAGTCGCACCTTGGACGCTTTTCGATATGGACGCGTTTTTGAACATAACCATAAAGAATTGCTATTAATTTGCATTTTGAAAACATATTTATAGAACAAAAAAGCGATGCTTTGCTGCATCGCTTTTTTGTGATACAAGATATGGAAGAGAATTAGGTTGTATAGTGAATATGAGATAAAAGAGGTAAAATTTGAAAAATTAATGTTGAAACCTCTTTGAATCGTGATATTTTTGCGGTAATCGCCGATTTTGAGTCGGCATTTTTGCAATTTTGCAATGCAAAAAAAACCGCATCGTTCGGCAAAACCTTTTTTTGTTTAGTTTTTGTGGGGTTTACAGATTTTTTGCGACGAAGTACTTGTCGTCTTGGATTCGCTTGTATATCGAACCGATATATTTGTCGTTTGAAAACTCTTCTTCCAATTTCCTTTCTCCGTAACCAAGTGAAGATAGGATTTTGGCAAATTCGTTTTCGGCTGTTTCGAGACGTCTGAAAGTGGTGCGCATTGCGATATTTTGCGACTCGGAGATTTCGTTGAAAGTCCGTTTGTTTATCATTCTGTCCACGAGAATATCGCGTGATTTTTCTTTCATCTGCTTAAGCGCTTCGTTGATGAGGTATCGTAAATTGACGATTTTCCGTTTTTCGTCGGTCAGTGCGATGATTTCACTAATTAATTGCTCGTTGCTTACACCGATTTTCAAGTGTCTGCTCTGAAAACTCGATTTTACGCGACTTTCGATGCCGAAGTTCAGTTCTTTTACGATTTTCGGTAAAAGGACATAAGCAACAAGCACCGTGTTGCTCCAATTTTTTTTCATATTTCCCTCCGAAATTGTTGGAAATTCATCCTTTTGGCTACACTATAAAAAATGAAAACGCAAAAAGTCAATATTTTATGTCACTTTTTCGTAAAAATTTTGAAAAGTTTTTTACTTATAACGAAAATCCCAAAATATATGAGAAAATCATACTCAACGCGCACTGTGTGCCTTTCATCAAAAGCAATTCGAAAAACCTTACGCCGCACTTTGAAAGAAACGTATAGTTTTGCAGAGTGACCGACAATCCGCCAAGTGACACCGCTCCCGTGCAAAGCGTAACTCCAAGTTGTAAGTTTGCGCATTTCGAACATTCTATACTTGCTCTCGTCATTTCGATAAGGGAATAGACGCAGGACAATATCGGTTCTCTTGCGTTTCCCAGCCCCGAAAGTGCGTGCCGTATGCCGACGAGTTCGAGCGTGTCGATAATCATTCCGCAAATCACGATATATCCGCCGACGTAGAGCATGTTTATCGTCGCTTTCGATATGGCTTTTGACAGTAACCCGTCAACGTCGTCGGTGCGAGCAAATACGTGTGCGTCTTGATCGGATTTTCTTTTTCTGTATATTAGCCCGTTTACGATTGCGCCGAGATAGTGCGCAACGAGAACGATAACTCCGACTTTGCCGTTCGAAAATATTGCGCCGCCTATCGTTCCGATCATAAAAACCGGCCCGGACGTTGAGCAGAACGAGCATACGCTTTTGGCGTCTTTTTGCGTAATTGCGCCTGCTTCGTACAGTTCGTATATCGTGCTTGCGCCGACCGGATATCCGCATAGCATGCTTAAAAACAAAACGTATGCGCTTTCTTTTGGCGCGTTGTACATAAGTTTTACGCCTTTTGCACCCACTTTCGAGATTGCGCTCACTGCGCCCATATAGGTTAAAATCAACGAGCAAAAATAGAATGGAAAAAGAGAGGGAAGCACGCTCGAGGCAAACAAACTCAACCCTCGCCTTGCCGAGTCGAGATAATAGTCGGGTTTTGCGAGCATAAAGCCCATAAAAGCCGTTATCGCAACGCATGCGAGTATTTTGGGAATGTGTTCGTTTTTGAGATTTGAGTGCATATAAAAAGCATATTCGCTTGCCTTGCGAATATGCTCATCGTAAACGGTGATTACAAGTGTGATTACATACAGATTTTGAGAATTTTAGCCGCCTTTTCGTCGAGGTCAACGAGGGGGCGGACGGGGCAATCTTTTTCGCAGTCGCTGTGCTTGAAGAAGAAATAGCCCTTAGATTGTGCAAGCAAAGAGAGCAACGCCTTCTTCTTTGACGGCTTAAACGCCAAAGCGGTACAATAGGGCGGTTGCTCTGCGGCGAGATTTATCAAATCCTTGGTAAGACCGACGGTTGCGCTTGCCGCTATTCTTTTTATGGTCGAGCGAGTATAGCGTTTGCTCGTAAGTCCCAAAAACTCGTCCATATTGTTGAATGAGGATTGGCTTATGCGATTTTCCATACCCTCGCTGATATTTGCGATTTCTTTGAGATCCTCTGCGCTCATAGACTTCATTGCGTAAGTGGAAATGACGTTGTATTTGTCGATATCGGTGTGCGTCGAAAGATCTACGAACGGGGGGATAAACGCCGCAATATCTTCATTTTGTGCTATTAGATTGCGAATTTTCGTCGACGAAAGGAATTTTTTGCCGTCGTCGGGTTTGCGCTCGACGGAATGATATTGCACTTTTCCGCCGTACGCCGCGCCTGCTTTCATATATTCGACGGCAAGAATGTTGTTGGGGGATTTGAGCATATTCGATATGTCGGGGCGTATCTTGTCGAGTGCGAGAGTTCGTGATTTTGCAACGGAATATCCTTCGCTCAAATATCCCTTGAGAAGATTGCTTACGTCCTTTGATTCACTCCGCATAAACTCTGCCGCCATATTCAAATCCTCTATTTCGTCGCTTTCCGTACCAAATGAGAGAGTGTATTCTCCGAGCATAGAAAGAGTTTTGAGCGCGCCTTCGGCAAATCCTTTTGCCGTTGAAAGAGAATAGACGGTGGGAAGTTCGAGCACCAAATCCGCTCCTGCCTGAATCGCCCAGTTTGCACGGGTATATCTGTCCTCAACGCATAAATCTCCGTGTTGAGTGAACGACGAACTCATCACGACAACCAAAGCGTCGGCGTTCGTTTCGCGCTTGGCTTTTTTGAGTTGCTTGAGATGCCCGTTGTGAAAGGGATTATATTCGGCTATTACGGCGGTTATTTTCAAAATAAATCCTCATATTGTTGATTTTTGTGAGTTATTTATTTATAATTATAACTAAAAATAAAACAATTGCAATCAAAGTGCAACATTTTAGGAGTTTTATATGACGCAATTCGTTGAAAATCTTATGAGCAGAGCAAGCAAACTCGGCAAAACGATAGCACTTGCAGAAGGTACTGACGTACGCGCGGCAAAAGCGGCGGAAATTCTCACCCAAAAGAACGTTTGCAAAGTCGTTCTTATCGGCAACGAGGATGAAATCAAAGCAAAATTCCCCGAAATCGATTTCACGGGCGTTTCTTTCGACGATCCCAAGACGAGTGAGCACAGAGCGGAATATGCAAACACGCTTTTTGAACTTCGCAAGGCAAAAGGTATGACGGAGGAGCAAGCGCTCAATATCGTCACCAACAACAATATGTTCTACGCGTGCGTGGCGCTCAAGCGCGGTGATGTTGACGGTGTCGTCGGCGGTGCGGTGTTCAGTTCAGCAGACGTATCGAGAGCAGCGTTCCAAGTCATCAAGGCAGCCCCCGGTATCAGTTCCGTTTCAAGTTGCTTCGTTATGGTTCCGCCCGAAGATTTCAAATACAAAAAGTATCCGGCATACATTTTTTCCGATTGCGCGGTTATTCCGTATCCCACGAGCGATCAGCTTTCCGATATCGTGGTCGCGGCGGCAGGCAGCGCAAAGAAAATCTGCGAAATGCAACCCAAAATCGCTATGCTTTCATTCTCTACGAAGGGCAGCGCAAATCACGAATCAGTCGAAAAAGTGCGTGTTGCATATCAAAAAGTCAAAGAAGAGCATCCTGAAATCGACGTTGACGGCGAACTCCAACTCGACGCGTCCCTCGTTGACAGCGTTGCAAATCAAAAAGCGCCGGGCAGCCCCGTTGCAGGTCAGGCAAACGTCCTCGTTTTCCCCAACCTCGACGCAGGCAATATCGGATACAAGATCGCTCAACGCTTTGGCAACTGTATGGCAATCGGACCTATCATGCAAGGTCTTGCTCTTCCGGTAAACGACCTCAGCAGAGGCTGTGTGGCTGAAGATATCGCCGCTGTTGCCGCAATCACCGCACTTCAATCCGTAAAGGACTAATAGGGGAGATATACAATGAAGATTCTCGTTATCAACGCAGGAAGTTCGTCACTCAAATATCAACTTATCGATATGGACACCGAGCAAGCCATTCTCAAAGGACTTTGCGAGCGTATCACTTTCGATGGCGGTGAGCTCACCCAAAAGACTGCCGACGGAAGAGTGCTCAATATCAAACAAAATATGAAAGATCACACCGCCGCTATCGAACTCGTGCTCAAAGCAATGGTCGATCCCGTCTACGGTGCAATCAAATCTACCGACGAAATCAGCGCCGTCGGACACAGAGTTCTCCACAGCGGAGAGGACTTCAAGAGTTCTGTCGTCATCGACGACGAGGTTATCCGTATCTGCGAAAAGAATGCGGAACTCGGACCGCTTCATATGCCGGGCAATATTGCTTGCATAAAGAGTTGCAGAGAAGTTATGCCGGGCGTTCCGATGGTTGCGGTGTTCGATACGACATTTCACAGCACTATGCCTGCAAAGGCGTATATGTACGGAATTCCGTATTCGGTCTACGACAAGTACAAAGTGAGAAAGTACGGCTTCCACGGCACTTCTCATAAGTTCGTGAGCGAAGAAACGATCAAACTTCTCGGCAAAAAAGAGAGCAAAATCATCGTCTGCCACCTCGGCAACGGCTCTTCTATCTCTGCGGTGAAAGACGGCAAATGCCTCGACACTTCTATGGGATTTACGCCTCTTGAAGGTCTGGTTATGGGTACGCGCTCGGGCGATATCGATCCTGCGGCAAGCGAATTTATCCGTGCAAAACTCAACCTTACTCCCGAAGATCTCGTGCAATACCTCAACAAAAAGTGCGGTATGCTCGGCGTGAGCGAATTGAGCTCGGATATGCGCGACCTCGAAAAAGGTATCAACGAGGGCAACGAAAAGGCAAAACTTGCAGTTGAAGTTGTCGCTTATCGTATCAAGAAATATATCGGTTCGTATGCGGCGGTGCTCAACGGCGTTGACGCTATCGTCTTTACGGGCGGTATCGGCGAGCATAGCGACCTCATGCGCAGACTCGTTATGGAAGATATGGAATATCTCGGCGTCGATTTCGACTTCGAGGCAAACAAGCAACACGGCGACGGCGTGAGAGTGCTCTCAAAGCCCGACAGCAAAGTCAAAGTGTTTATCCTTCCCACGAACGAGGAACTCTCTATTGCAAGAGAGACCAAAGCACTTGCGCTTTGAAAATGACAGATTCAACGCTTTTCGGGTGATTTTCGGATAATCTTGCCGATTATTGCCCGAAAATGCAAAAATATTGACGTCAAATGCTCGCAACTTTCAAAAAGCGTTTGACAACCTAACATAGATTTTATATAATCAAAAAGCTGTGTAAGCAAATGTTGCGAAAATATTGGAGGTAAGAAGATGGCAGTACCTAAAAATAAAGTCTCAAAATCCAAAACGAATTCCCGTTTTGCAAACTGGAAACTCAAGACCCCCGGTCTCACCGAGTGCCCTCAATGCCACGAACTGATCAAGAGCCACCAAGTATGCCCGAAGTGTGGATACTATGATGGTGAACAGGTTGTTCAAAAAAAGTCCGAAAAATAATTTAATGGCGCAAAATAGCGACTAACTTTGTCAGGCACGGCTTGCCACAAAATCACGTACGGAAAGTACGTTGGGTTTTGGTTCAAGTCGTGCCTTTCGCGTTATTCATCTATTTTGCGCCCTTAAATGCTGTTATTATCTTTTTTAGACAGTAACTAGCGTAGTAAATTAGGGTTGCTGTACAAGGGGCTTTTCCGCGCTCTTCATCTAAACAACGCCCTTAAATACTTCAAATAATTTGCAATGTCCGAAATCACGTACAGGAAGTGCGTTAGGTTTTGGTTCAAGTCGTGCCTTTTGCGTTATTCATCTATTTTGCGTCATTAAATATTTTACTATCGTATATTTGTCAATCCAAATATTAATTGGTATAGCGAGAATATTTTCAATCAATCTTAATCCGTATATTCTTCTTGTATTCCTCGGCGCTTCTTGATATAATGATCATATAAATCTATTATAGGTGATATATGAAAATTATCGTTGACGCTATGGGCGGTGATCACGCTCCGTTGCAAATAGTTTCGGGAGCGGTCGATGCTCTCAATCGGGATAAAAATTTGACCGTCGTGTTGGTCGGCGACGAAAACGCAATCAACAAGTCTCTTGCCGAGTGCAAAGAATACGACAAGAACAGGCTGGATATAATCGACGCAAAGGATGTCATAACCAACGACGATACGCCCACGACTGCGATAAGAACCAAAAAGGAAAGTTCGCTCGTCAAGGCGTTTGACGCGCTCGTTCATGACGACGAAGCGGGCGGATTCGTATCCGCAGGCTCGACGGGCGCGGTGCTTGTCGGCGCATATCTGAAAGTCGGTCGCATCAAGGGTGTGACTCGTCCTGCGCTTGCGCCCGTGCTTCCCACGTTGAAGGGCAACGGGGTGGTGCTGTGCGATTGCGGCGCAAACGTTGACTGCAAGAGCATAAATCTCGTGCATTTTGCCATTATGGCAAGCGCGTACGCAACCGCTATGCTCGGCGCAAAAAATCCCCGCGTGGGACTTCTCAACAACGGAGTCGAGGAACATAAAGGCAACGAACTCACGAAGGAAGCGTATAAATTGCTTTCCGAAACCGAAGGTATCAATTTCGTTGGCAACTGCGAGGCAAGAGATATTCTCAGCGGAGATTTTGACGTTGTGGTGTGTGACGGATTCAACGGCAATATCGCGCTCAAATCCGCAGAAGGCACGGCAAATACTATGCTTTCGCTCATCAAAGAGGGCGTGTACGGCGGTGGATTGAAGTCGAAACTCGGCGCGCTTATGCTCAAACCCGTGTTTGCGAACGTAAAAAAGAAAATGGACTACAACGCACACGGCGGCGCGTGCTTCCTCGGTGTGAAAAAAGTCGTGGTAAAATCGCACGGAGCGTCCAAAGCAAAGTCGATTACAGCAAGCATTCTGCAAGCAAAATCGCTCGCAGAGAGCAGAATTTGCGATAAAATTGCCGACGGAATGAGCGTCCTTGCTCAAACGACCCAAGAGGCATAAAACGTTTGCTCGTTATGGAAGAAAAAGATATAAAGAAAATCGAAAAAATCGTTGGATATACGTTTAAGGATAAAAGTCTTCTCGAGCGTGCGCTTACTCACGGTTCGGCGTCCAAAAATGCGCTCGAAAACTATCAGTCGCTTGAGTTTTTGGGGGATAGTATTCTTGACTTTATCGCCGCGAAACGACTTATGGAAATAAATCCGAACGCACACGAGGGCGCATTGACGAGAATCCGTGCGTCTATCGTGTCAAAAGAGCCTCTTGCCGAAGAAGTGAAAAAACTCGGACTTGAAAAGTACCTAATTGTAGGCAAGGGAGAGAATCTTGCGTATATAAGTTCGCAAGAGAAAATTATGTCGGATTTGTTTGAGTCGATGATTGCCGCAATCTATCTTGACAGCAAAAGCATCGACGTTGCCGAAAAATTTATTCTTTCAAAACTTGCGGATTTGTTCAACGGCAAATGCAAACACTTCGGTGAAGAGGATTACAAGAGCAAACTCAACGAATTTGCATCGAGGAACGACGTTTCTGTTGCTTACGAAGAGATCGAGCGCACAGGCCCTGCTCACAATCCGAATTTCGTCGTCGAGGTGAAAATCAACACGTTCACTGCAGGCGTAGGCAAGGGTAAGACGAAGAGAGAGGCAGAGCAGAACGCCGCAAAAGTTGCTCTCGACGGAATTTTGAAAAAATAAAGAACGCAAATATTTGTCAAAATCGAAGTGTTGTATCGATGGTTTTGAGAAAAAATCAACAGATATCTTCATATTACTAAAATGTTTCACAAAAAGTCGCAAGCGCAAGTTGCGACTTTTTCAATATTCTAACTGCATTAAATTTATATTTATCTTTCAAAATCAAAATATGTTTCACGCTTGCTGTGAAACTTGTGTGAAACATAATAAAAACCGCTTGAAAACGCCGCGTCTTTATGCTATTATTTATTAGTATTAAAATAAGGTTAGGTATACGATTTTGTTAAATTTCGTCAAAATCGAAGCGAGAGGCTTTAAGTCTTTTGCGGATAAAATCGAGATTCCCTTTCAAGAGGGTGTAACGGCGATTATCGGTCCGAACGGGTGCGGTAAATCGAACGTTGCCGACGCTATTCGCTGGACTTTGGGCGAACAGAGCGCAAAATCCCTGCGCGGTAAAAACATGCAAGACGTCATTTTTGCCGGTACGGAAAAGCGTAAAAGCATGTCCTATTGCGAAGTTTCCCTCGTTTTCAACAACTCCGATCAGCATATTTTCCCGACTATGCCGTTTGAAGAAGTGGTTATCACAAGAAAACTCGACCGTAGCGGTTTGAGTGAGTACTACATAAATCACAATCGTGTTCGTATGCGCGATATCATTTCACTCTTCCACGACACGGGTATCGGCAAGGAAGGATATTCAATCATCGGACAGGGCAGAGTTGCGGAAATTATGTCTGCAAAACCCGGCGATCGTCGTCAGATATTCGAAGAGGCGGCAGGCATATCCAAGTTCCGTGCGCAACGTACGGAAGCGGAGAGAAAACTCGAAAAAACCGCCGTCAATCTCGAAACGGCAAATCAGGTTATCGACGAGATTCAAAAGCAGATAAATCCGCTCAAAAAACAAGCCGAAACCGCCGAAAAATACTTTGCTCTCAAAGACGACCTCAAAAAGAACGAGGTCAATCTCTACATTTACAATTACGAAAACAATCAGAGCATAAAGCAAAAGATTTACGACCGTCTTGCCGCAAGCGAAAAAGAACTCAAACTCAAAGAGATGCAACTCAACGAGTGCATAAAGAAATACGACGATTGCATCAGAGAATCCGCAGGCATCGACAGACTCTACGACCAAAGCAACAGCGAATTGATCGCACTCAAAGTCGACGCGGCAAAAATCGAAGGCGCGGCAGGCGTTTTGCAAGAGAAAATCAATCATATTCAAAGCGAAATCAAACGTTTGAACAGCGAATTGACTTCCATCGACAATCAACTCACGGTGTCGGGACAACTCATTCAAAAAGCCGAAGAAAAGAAAGAGACGGAGTTTGAAATCTACCTTCAAACGAGCAGAGAAGCGGAGGCGTTGCAACAAAAGTACGCGTTGCTTTCAAAATCGCTTGCAGGTGCTGAAACAGACCTCGAAGCGCGCAATATCGACTACGTCAAAGCAATAGAAGACCTCGGCGCTCTCAAATCCAACCTTTCGGGATTCATTGCCGAAAAAGGCATCAACGACGAGAGAGCAAAGACGCTTTTATCCCTCGTGAATCAACAAAAAGCACGCCTTGACGAAGAACTTACCAATCTTGCCATTTACGACGGAAAAGTCAAGTCGACCAAAGAGCGTATGCGCGCCCTTATGAGCGAGTACAACGAGGCGTTGTCCACGAAACTCGAAAATCAAGAAGCGATTCAAAGTTATGCGGAGGATATCGTAAGTCTCAACTCAAAACTCGGCCTTGCGCAGGGCAATCTCAACCTTTTGACTTCGATCAAGAACGAGTATTCGGGCTATCAGGAAGCCGTGAAACGACTCATGCAAGACAGCAAGCACGATCCCGTTATCGGCGGAAAAATCTGGGGCGTTCTTGCAGAGGTTATCACAGTTCCGAGCGATTTTGAAGCGGCAATCGAGTACGCTTTGGGCGGCGCAATGCAAAACGTGTTGGTTGAAACCGAGCGCGACGCAAGCGACCTCATCAATTATTTAAAACAGAAAGGTTACGGACGCGTCACGTTCAGACCTCTCACTTCTTGTCGTCCTCGCCCGCTTACGGGCGAAAACAGAGGCGTTCTCACAGAGCCCGGTTGCTACGGTCTTGCGAGCGATCTTATCAAATACGATAAGAAATTCGACGGATTCGTACAGACGCTTTTGGGCGGCACTGTGGTCGTAAACAATATCGACAACGCAATCAGAATTTTCAAAAAATACAATCAGTCGATAAAAATCGTCACTTTGGACGGTGAAATTTTCTCCCGCGGCGGTGAAATCACCGGCGGTTCGAGAAGGTCGCAAACGCAAGGTCTTCTCGCACAGGAAAAGAAAATCGAGCAGGCTCAGGCAAATCTTGAAAAAATCAAGAACAATATCGCGCTTATCAACAATCAGCGCGCCGAGCGTGAGCAAGAACTCAAGGATTTGTCGGACAGAATCGAGCAACTCAACCAAGAAATCAGCGAATTGCGCATCGAAAACGGCTTGAACGAGGACAAATCCAAACAAGCGTACGAGGTCACTCAGTCCTTGCAAGCGGAAATCTCCAAAAACGCCGAGGAATACGAAATCGTCAAAGCGCGTATCAAGGAACTCGAAGAAAAGATGAGTTCTATCGATGAACTCGAAAAGGTTGTCGCAGAAAAGAAGGAAGAGTACACCTCGTTGCTCGAAAATTCCAAGAGCACTAGCACGGAGCAAAAGAGCGAAAGAGAAACTATGGCAGAGCAAGTGACGGAGATAAGAGTCAAACTTGCAGGTCATAAGAGTATTCTCGACGCTTGCGATCAGGATTTGTTCCGTTTCAAACGCGAAAGAGAAGCATTGGAAGATGAAAAACTCGACGTTATCGCTTCCTTGAAACTCGAACAACAAAATCTCGACAATATCAGCAACGCGCCCGAAAAGACGACTTTCTCCAAAGAGGACGAAGCGCGTATTGCTGCGCTTGAAAAGCAGATTGCAGACCTCAACGTAAGAAAGCGCACCATTTCCGACGAAATCGTGTCCCTCGATCAAGATAAGACACGCATTTCCGAAGAGAGAATGGCTGTCAACGAAAAGAAAGTTCGTGACGAAAATATGCTTGAAAACGTCGATATCGAAATGCGTACGCAACAACAGCATATACTCGAAGAGTATGACTTGACTTACGCAAGCGCGGTTGAATTCAAAGATCCCGAATTTAAGGCGTACGGTGCGTTGACTGTTATTTCAGAACTCAAAAAGTCGATCAACAGACTCGGTGACGTAAACCCGCTCGCTCTTCAAACCCTCAAAGAAACCGAAGAGAGATTGCAAGAGCAAACCACGTATCGCGACGATATTCAAAAAGCGTACGACGATATCGTCACAATTATCAACGAACTTACGGGCGAGATGCAAACCAAATTCTCCGACGCGTTCGATCAAATAAGCGAAAACTTTAAGGACGTGTTCCAACAACTCTTCGGTGGCGGCAAGGGCGAACTTCGCCTCAATATGCAAGACACCGACGACGTTCTCGAAGCAGGTATCGACATCTATGCTCAACCTCCGGGAAAGAAACTGCAAAACATCAGCCTTTTGAGCGGCGGCGAGCAGGCATTGACGGCAATCTCGATTTTGTTTGCAATCCTCAAACTCAAACCGATGCCGTTCTGCGTTCTCGACGAAATCGAAGCGGCACTCGACGATGCAAACGTCAACTTGTTTGCGGAATTCCTCAAAAAATTCAGCGACTATACGCAGTTTATCGTCATCACGCACAGAAAACCGACCATGCGCCACGCAGATACGATTTTCGGTGTCACGATGGAAGAGAAGGGCGTTACGAAGATAGTCTCAATCGAGTTTGAAGAGGCGGCGAAACACGCAAAATAATCGTCGCTAAGGCAACGGCAACACGCAGGTGTGCGTATTGCCGAGAGCCTTGCTAGATTATTTTGCTACTACCGCACAATCGTTCGCCTGCTATCAAATCAAGCACGGATAAGAACTCCTGCCACAATTTTGCACGAACGCTTGTTTGGTTGATACGCCTACGGCGTTAGGTGGATTGTGCCTAATGCAAAACAGGAAATAATTAATATAGGCAACGGCGACACGCTAGTATGCGTATTGTCGAGAGCCTTGCTAGATTATTTTGCTATCGCACAACTTGCTCAAATAGCGTTGCGGTGAAAGCAACAAATAAATATTGCTTGACACCGCACTTGTTCTCGCAATCCTAACCGCGCAGAGAATTTGTGCTATCAGTTCGGACACGGATAAAACCTCACACCGCAGTTCCGCTATTTCGCTTGCTTGGTGTGTGCGCACTTTTGTGCGTGAGCTGATAACAACAAAATATAAATATCTATTAAGGTGAATTATGGGATTTTTTCAAAAAATCGTACAAGGGATAAAGAAAACCAAAGACGCGTTTTCAAAGAAACTCTTTTTTGCATTCTCCGCAAGAGAACTTGACGACGAGTTTTACGAGAATCTCGAAGAAGCGCTCTTGACGGCTGACGTCGGTATCACTGCGACAGAGAATCTAATCGAAGAACTCAAGGATGAGATTTTCAAGCGCAAAATCAAAAAGCCCGAAGACGCAAAGGGCGTGCTTGCCGAGCTTATGACGCAAGATATCGACTACGATATCCCTGAATACGAGTATCCTCTCGTTATTCTGCTTTCGGGCGTAAACGGCGTTGGCAAAACAACTGCTATCGGGAAACTTGCTCATATGTTTAAAGAGCAAGGTCATTCCGTTGTCGTAGCCGCCGCAGATACGTTCAGAGCCGCCGCAAGCGAGCAACTCGAAGTATGGGGACAGCGTGCAGGGGTGAGAGTCATTCGTCACAACGAAGGCGCAGACCCTGCGGCAGTCGTATTTGACGCCATATCGTCCGCAAAAGCGAAAGGTAACGACGTGATTTTAGTGGATACCGCAGGCAGACTTCACAACAAAAAGAATCTTATGGCGGAACTTCAAAAGATTTGCCGAGTCGTTGAAAGAGAATTGCCGAACGCAGACTTTAGAAAATTCCTCGTTCTCGACGCAACCACGGGGCAAAACGCCGTGTCGCAAGCCGAAATATTCAGCGAAGATATCGACACGGACGGCATAATTCTCACCAAACTCGACGGAACGGCAAAGGGCGGAGTTGTGCTTGCAATCAGCGAGGAACTCGGACTTCCCGTCGTATACGTTGGTGTGGGTGAAAAAATCGACGATTTGATTCCGTTTGACGCAAAAGACTTCATTCAAGCGTTGCTGTAATCGAGAATGAATATGTTCCGTGATTGACCTAATCTCGTTTGAATAAAACCGAATACGGTCGATTTTCGAAAAAAGATATTATGTTTTGAATCATTATTGATATAGTTTTGTTATAACCTAAATAAATTTAAGGTGTCTTGCAAAAATGCTTGACACCTTTTTTATTTGGGAGTATCATAGTGTCAAGTTGAAATGCTTGATAGGGTGATATGGATAGATTTGAAATTTCCACGCTCAGAAGTTATTACGGCGCGCTTCTGACTCAAAGACAAAACGATATGCTCGTTATGCATTATGACGAGGATTTGTCTTTCGGGGAGATTGCAAATATCGTCGGCATTTCACGCCAAGCCGTTCTTGACGGCATAAACAAGGGTGAGAAACACCTTTGCGAGTATGAAGAAAGACTTCGTCTTGTCGAGAAAGACAGAAAAATTCACGCCGTCATCGACAAACTCGATACGATCGAGAACGATACGGTGAAACGTTGCGCCGAACAACTGAGGCAGTTATTGGAGGAATAAATGGCACTTTTTGAAAGTTTATCCGACAGAATGAACCATATATTCTCAAAACTCCGCAACAAAGGCAAGTTGACGGAACTTGAGATTAAGCAGGCTATGCGCGAAATCCGCGTGGCTTTGCTCGAAGCGGACGTAAACTACAACGTCGTGAAAGATTTCACGGCAAAGGTGAGCGAAAAGGCACTCGGAGAGGATATTCTCAAATCTCTTACTCCTGCGCAACAAATCGTAAAAATCGTCAACGAGGAATTGTGCGCTTTGATGGGCAGCACTCATCAGAAACTTGCCGTCAGCGACAAACAACCCACGATTTATATGATGTGCGGTTTGCAAGGCGCGGGCAAAACCACCATGTGCGGCAAACTTGCAACCTATCTCAAAAAGCAAAACAAAAAAGTGCTTTTGGTTGCAGGGGATATTTATAGACCTGCCGCAATTCAACAACTTCACGTCGTTGCGAAGAAAGCGAACACAGAGTGTTTCGATATGGGACAGATCGATCCCGTAAAGATCGCAAAAGCGGGCGTTGAATATGCACTCAAAAACGGCTACGATACGATGATCATCGATACGGCAGGTCGTTTGCATATCGACGAGGCGTTGATGCAGGAACTCGTCAACGTCAAAAACGCCGTCAAGCCCACCGAGATTTTGCTCGTCGTGGACAGCATGACGGGTCAGGACGCCGTTACGGTTGCAGACACTTTCAACAAAAAACTCGATATCACCGGCGTTATTATGACGAAACTCGACGGAGATACGAGGGGCGGTGCGGCTCTGTCAATAAAGGCAGTGACGGGCAAGCCGATCAAGTTTAACGGTACGGGCGAAAAGATGGAAGATCTCGAACCTTTCCATCCCGAACGCATGGCGTCGAGAATCCTCGGCATGGGCGACGTACTAACCCTCATCGAAAAAGCGGAAGCCGCAATATCGCAAGAGGAAGCGGTCAAACTCCAAAAGAAACTCAAAGAGAATTCTTTTGACCTCGAGGATTATCTCAGCCAACTCGACAGCATGAAGAAGATGGGCAATCTTCAAGATATGATGTCGATGATCCCGGGCTTTTCGGGCAAACTCAAACAGGGCGCGCAAATCGACGAAAAGCAAATCGCACGAACCAAAGCCATCATTCAATCGATGACGCCAAAGGAAAGACGAAATCCCGACATCATCAAAGCGTCGCAAAAGAAGCGCATATCGAAGGGTAGCGGAACTTCCATTCAGGAAGTCAATCAACTGCTCAAACAGTTTGAAATGACCAAAGATATGATGGCAAGAATGCAAAAGGGCGGACTTAAAGGTTTGAGAGGTTTGAAAGGACTTTTCTGATAGAAAACCCCAAAAGTATTCTCAAAAACACGAAAATATAGAAATATATCAATAAAAATCTTATCACAAATGGAGGATTAACTATTATGGTTAAACTTAGACTCACCAGAATGGGCGCAACAAAAGCACCTTTCTATCGTATCGTTGCAATGGATTCTCGCAAGGCAAGAGACGGCAAATATATTGACCAAATCGGTTTCTACAATCCCGTTTCCGAACCCAAGCAAATCGTTATTGACGCCGACAAAGCAAAAGAATGGCTCGCAAAAGGCGCTCAACCCACCGATACGGTTATGGGCTTGCTCGTTTCTCAAGGCATCGTCGAGAAAAAGTAATTGGTGACGACAATGATTGAACTGGTCGAATATCTTGTTTCATCTCTCGTCCCCGACGGAGATTACACCGTCGAGCAAAGAGATGCAAACAATGCAAACGACATCGTTATCACGATTGCGAAAAAAGACATCGGAAAGATTATCGGCAAGCAGGGCAGAATCGCAAAAGCAATCCGCACTCTCGTCAAATCCGCAAGTGCCAAGAGCAACGTGAGATACAACGTTGTCATCGAAGAGAAAGATGAAATCTGAATTGACGATCGGCAAGGTGCTTAAACCGCGCGGACTGAAAGGCGAACTCAAAATCGAGTTGTACGCCTCGGATTCCGCACGGTTTTCTCACTTGAAAAGGCTCAAAATCGACGGAATCGAATACGGCATCGATCGCATTTCGCCCGAAGGAGCAATCGGTTACGTAAGTCTCGAAGGCATCGATACCGTCGAAAAAGCCGAAGCGTTGAGAGGAAAACTTATCACCGCAAACAGAAACGACCTTCCCAAACTTCCCGACGGAAAGTATTATATCGTCGATATGATAGGTCTTGACGTCGTCGTGTCGGGTGAAGTGGTCGGCGAAGTTTGCGACGTTTTGCAATACGGTTCTGCCGATGTTTACGTTGTCAAAAACGGCGCAAATTCGTTTAGTTTTCCGGCAATTTCCGGTCTTGTCAAACAGGTTGATCTCGATCTCGGCAAAATCGTGCTCGACGATATGATATTCCCGCGCGTAGTGGTCTACAATTGATTTATTGATATGAAATTTGACGTATTGACGATATTTCCCGAATATTTCGACGTCCTGAATCAAAGTCTTCTCGGCAAGGCAATCGATTCGGGCAAGTTCGGCGTGGAAATAACCAATATACGCGATTTTTCAACCGATAAGCATCTTAAAACCGACGATACGCCGTACGGTGGCGGTGCGGGGATGGTTATGACCCCCGATCCGATCGTTAGCGCCATCGAAGCGGTTGACCCTCGTCATGAAGCGTGGAGAGTTTATATGTCGCCTCGAGGCACGAAACTTTGTCAAAAGAAAGTCGAAGGTCTTGCAAAAGAGGGTAGAATCCTCATTTTGTGCGGCGATTACGAAGGCGTCGATCAACGCGCGCTCGATATCTGTATAGACGAGGAATTGTCAATCGGAGATTACGTCCTTACGGGCGGTGAATTGCCTGCGCTCGTCGTCATAAACACCGTTGCAAGATATATCGACGGTGTGCTCGGTTCAAACGAATCGACTGAGGAAGAGAGTTTTTCAAACGGTCTTTTGGAATATCCGCAGTATACGCGCCCCGAAACCTACAGAGGTCGCACAGTTCCGCAAGTTTTGCTTGGTGGAAATCACAAAGATATTGCAAAATGGAGAGAAGAAAAATCTCTTGAAATTACGATGAAGAATCGTCCCGACTTGCTTTTGGACGCGGACTTGAAATCGTATCTTCCTCAAAAGAAGAAAAAACGCCGTCGCTGATCGACGGTTTTTTGTAAAAGGGAGTTTTTGCGGATTGTGTGTCCGCAATTATTCCGTAACAAAATCAAACAAAAACGCATTTATGGCGCAAAGTGTCATATAAGCGTTTTCTCAAAAACTTTCTGCTTTTTGGATAAATTAGTTGTCAAAATACCGCATTAGATTGTCGAAAAACGTTAAGTTTTTGAATCATGGAGCAACGATGAACATTCAATGGTTTCCCGGTCATATGACGAAAGCGATAAGAATGATGGAGGACAATCTCCGTCTTGTCGACGCGCTCATTTACGTCATCGACGCAAGAGCGGTGTACTCTTGCGACAATCCGCTTTTCAACAAACTCTTGCAGGGCAAAAGAGTTCTTTACGTTTTCAACAAATGCGATTTGGTTGAAAAGAACGATCTCGATTTGTGGTGCAAAGAATTTGAAAGACAAGGAAAACCTTACGTCAAGGCTATCGGCACGTCGGGAGATTGCTCTCAAATCGTTGCCGGTTTGAAAAAAGTCGTTGCAGACAAAATCGAAAAATACGCTCAAAAAGGCGCAAATATATCCGTCAGAGCAATGGTCGTCGGCGTTCCCAACAGTGGAAAATCCACGATCATCAACTCTATGGTCAAAAAGGCGAAGGCGGTGACGGGCGACAGACCCGGCGTGACGCGCGGCAAACAATGGCTTTCCATCGACAACGTGGACTTTTTGGATACGCCCGGTACGCTATGGGGAAAGTTTGAAGATCAGAAAGTTGCGCATCATCTTGCGTACATCGGCTCTATAAGGGAAGATATCCTCGACGTAAGCGAGTTGTGTTTCGACTTTATCGGCGAGATGAAAACTCTATATCCCGACGCCTTGAAAACTCGCTATAACCTTGAGGAATTGAGTGACGAAACCATTGAGATTTTCGAGAATATCGCAATTGCAAGAGGTTTTAAACTCAAAGGCAATCAACCCGATTACGAACGCACGGCAAAGATGATTATCGACGAGTTCCGCAAAGGAAAACTCGGCAAAATTATGCTCGAAAAGCCGATAAAACGCTGATTGAATTATAACCGCGCAATCGAGCGATTAAAATTACCGTGCGCGAGGCAAAATCACTCTCGCAGTGCGAGAATATAGGTGCATCTTTGATGCAACGTAAATTTACGCTTATGATAAAACCCGAAGAACTGATGACGTATGAAAATCAACTCCGCGAAAAAGGTTATCGTTATATTTGCGGTGTGGACGAAGTGGGAAGAGGGCCTCTTGCAGGTCCTGTCACTTGCAGTGCCGTGATTATGGATCTTGATGATCTTATCGTTGGAGTCAACGACAGCAAAAAGGTGAGCAAAGGCAAACGTGAAAAACTTTTCGACGTGATTTTGTCCAAAGCGATTGCCGTTTCTACCGTTTCGTATCCGCCCGAAAAAATCGACGAGATGAATATCCTTAATGCAACCAAGGCGTGTATGGCGGACGCGATCACTTCGCTTGATGTAAAGCCCGATATCGTCATCGTTGATGCGCTTCAACTCGATATTCCTTACAAAACTTTCGGAATCATTCACGGCGATGCACTTTCGTATTCGATTGCTTCCGCATCGATCGTCGCAAAGGTGACGAGGGACAGATACATGGAAGAGATGGCAAAAATCTATCCGCAGTACGATTTCGAGCATAATATGGGATACGGCACGGCAAAGCATATTGCCGCACTCAAAGAGTTCGGACCGACCGAAATTCATCGCAGGTCGTTTATAGGAAACTTTGTGAAATGAACACGATATTTGCAGGGGATATAGGCGAGAAAATCGCTGTCGATTGCCTTGAGAAAGAAGGCTACGAAATCCTTGAGAGAAACACCAAATACTGTGACTGCGAAGTTGACGTGATTTGTCGTTGTTATACCGACGAAAACGGCAATCTAATCAGGCAAAAAGCAGAAAATCACTTTGTGAAATTCGTGCATAAACTGCTCAAAATTCAGCCGCTTAAAAATGGCGAAACGACTATCGTTTTCGTTGAAGTTAAGACGAGATACGGAGATGAGTTCGGAGCGCCCGAAGAAGCGGTTACGCCCTACAAAGTCGGAAGATACGTAACGGCTGCAAAATCCTATCTGTATCAACACAAACTCAGCGGCGTAAACGTCAGATTCGATATCGTCGCAATAGACGAGGACGGCATACGCCATATCGAAAACGCCTTTTACGCAGACGAGGCAAAGTATCCTCGAAAATAGAGCGCAAACCGCAAATCGTAAGCGAAAACTCGGCGAAAAGCAAAAAATTTGATTAAATGTAGGATTTTATTGTATTTTTGCTTGTTTAATATATTTATTTATGCTAATATAACACGCGTGACTCGGGTGTTCCGCCGAACAAGAGACGCTTGTCGTGAACATCGCGCAAATACAGGAGGTCAAAAATGAACATTATCGACACCATCGAAAAAGAAGGTATGAAGCAGAATTTGCCTGCTATCGCAATCGGCGACACCGTCAAGGTCAACGTCAAAGTCGTTGAAGGTACGAGAGAACGTATCCAAACCTACGAAGGCATCGTCATCGCAAGAAAGAACGGCGGGATCCGTGAAACGATCGTCGTGCGTCGTATCGCATGCGGCGTCGGCGTTGAAAGAACGTTCCCGCTCCATTCTCCCAAGATCGACAGCATCCAAGTCGTTCGCCACGGCAAAGTAAGACGTGCAAAACTCTATTACTTGAAAGAAAGAACCGGTAAAGCGGCAAAACTCAAAGAAGTTTAATCGCATATCCCGTTTTTTTAGAGGAACACAATGAAAAAAAGATCTATTTTCATAGGTGCATTAGTGCTGGTATTCGTACTGGCACTTTTCGCATTTACGGCGTGCAACAACGCAGAGTCTCAAGAGGGTGTGAATCTCGTCACCAACGGCGATTTTTCATCAATGACGAACAAAAAGTTCGACGGATGGAAAGCATCATCTTCTAATTATTCTCAATATCAAGGTTCGAATGTTTCGGATTATTTTCTCAAAATCGAACACACCTCTGCATCCTACACATATCTCAGTCAATCGGTCAAGGTCGAAGTTAATAAAATTTACAAAGTTTCCGTCGGCATTAAAATTGATTCGGATCTTTCGGCAGCCCCCGGCGCATACGTCGCTTTTCTCGAAAACGTTGATTATAAATTCGTTACACACGAAAAGAAGTCAAACGGATTCGTTAAATGCACGTTCTACGTAAAGCCCAAAAACACCGACTATCTCACGATTGCTCTTTGCCTCGGTTCTGAAACAAGCAAGTGCAAGGGCACGGTGTACTTTGACAACGTTGAAGTGTCAAGAGTAGCGTCTGCTCCTTCGGGCGAAGTATGCGATTTCAGAAAGTCCAAGACCATCAACACCAACGTTGACGTCAACGGCATCTGCTTCACGGTGCTTATGAGCGCGTTCGGCGTTGCTCTGCTTTGCTCGGCATACGTTTTGATTAGACGCTTGTATGCAAGAAGAGACGCTTTCGTGGACTTTGGCAAAACGACGTTTTACGACAAGAAGTCAACGACTCTTACAACCAAGTGGTATCAATCCAACGCATTCATTCTCAGTATGATTTTGCTCGGTGCTGCCGCGCTCCGTCTTGTGATTTTGCTCACGATGTACGGCATGGGCAGTGAAATGGGCAACACGCTTACGATTGCAAGAAAATACCTCGGCGTAAACAACGGCGTATTCAACTTTGCAGAGAAGATGGCTGCCACAAACACGACGGTCACTTATTCGCCGGGTGTGATTTACATTCTCGCAGTCCTCGGCTTCGTAGGTCAGGGTTTGAACGACGCTTCGCTTTCAATTTTGCTCCGCCTTATCAACGTTATCGCCGATTTGGCAGTCGTTGCAATGATCTATTTCTACGGCAAAAAGCAAGTCGGCAACAAACTCGCTACGATTTATGCAAGCGTATACGCTATGCTTCCGTTAGCACTCTTGATGAGCGGTCACGCAGGCACTTTCGAGAGCCTTTTGATTGCTTTGGTCGTCGGCGCGTTGATTCTCACCGTAAACAAAAAGTATATCTCGACGTACTTCGTGATGACCCTTGCCGCAGTGCTCGACCTTAGAGCGTTGGCAATCGCGCCCATAATCGTTGCGTACTTCGTGTATATGTATATCAAAGACAACGACGATAAAAAGAAATTTACGTCCAACAGAGCGAAGATCGTGTTCGGTTTGCCTGCTTGCTTCGTGCTTGCATACGCGCTTACCATTCCTTGTGCGATTCATCAAATCGCGGCAGGGGACGCTTTCTACGGATTCAAGATGATGATGGGACAAATGACCAACGTCAACTACTTCGTCAAGAACGCGTTCAACCTCTACGGTATGGTCGCAATGAACGGCAAATCCTCGCAAAAGAGTGTCGATATCCTCAACCTCATCTTCCTTTTGGTTTTGGAAGCGTACGTCATTTCGCTGTACTTCAAGAATCGCAACAAACAAGAGTTGTTGTTGCTTGCATCGTTCACTTTTGCGGTTATCGCAGTGTTCACGATCAAAGTGACTTACACTTATTTGTTCCTTGCAATCGCACTCGCATTCATCTTCACGATGGTCAGCGGTGACAAGAGAATGTACTTCGTTATGAGCGGAATGTCCTTGCTCGGATTCCTCAATTACGCGCAACTTATGAATCAGAGCGGGTTCGTCAAGAGCGGTGTGATTTCAAACGCAATCACCAACTTTGAGACGACGGGCGCATTCTATATAGTGTTCTGCGTAATCACCGTTCTTCTCATCGGCTACTATGCCTACGTGAGTTATTCGATAACCAACAACTCAAAGATCGTCGATATCAAGGCTATGCCGGAATCCGTCGGAAAAACTCTTTCCAACTTCTTCAAAGGCATCGGTGCAAAACTCAAAAAAGAAGACGTTGAATAAGTGATTTAATACTGAGCATTAACAATCGGAAACGGCACTCGTTGAGTGCCGTTTTTCATAGCCTTTTGCTATGATAAAACCGCTTTACAACACAATATCGGCTATGTATAATGATCGTATGGATAACACGAGATACTATTTTGATTCAGACAACGAGTGCGTATTGGCTTACGATAGAGCCACGGATTTTTTTGCACAATACGATAATCGTCAGAAACGATGGACAATGAGCAATATATCTTTCACGCAATTTAAGCACGATTACAATTACAAATTGATTGGCGAGGAAGAAGCACGAGCGTTGACAGACGACAATTTGCCTGACCGATTGTATGCAGAGTATGTTGCGATAATCAACGATAATAGGAATGCAAATAAATAACTTTGACACAATCCGTTCTGAAAAGAATATATTAAAAGCACCGCGGAATGCGGTGCTTTTTTCGTGTATCCGATGATACGAAATCAATACTTGAATTGCTCGGTGAAGTAACCCACAAGACTGTCGATGGGGAGGCGAACCTGAGCCATCGTGTCACGCTCACGTACCGTTACGCAACCGTCTTCGAGAGTGTCGAAGTCAACGGTGACGCAGTATGGCGTGCCGATTTCGTCTTGACGACGATATCTCTTGCCGATTGAAGCTGAGGTGTCGAAGTCGCACGCAAAGTGCTTGGAAAGTGCGATATAAAGTTCTTCCGCTTTTTCGTTGAGTTGTTTTTGCAAGGGAAGGACTGCAACTTTGATCGGTGCGAGTGCGTGGTGCAAGTGAAGCACGACTCTCGTATCGTTTTCGCCGACTTGCTCTTCGTCGTATGCGTCGCAGAGGAATGCAAGGAAAACGCGGTCTGCACCGAGCGACGGTTCAACTACGTAAGGAACGTATTTTTCGTTGGTGACGGGATCGATATAACTCAAATCCTTGCCCGAAGTCTTCATATGTTGATTGAGGTCGTAATCCGTACGATCCGCAACACCCCAGAGTTCACCCCAACCGAACGGGAATTTATACTCGAAGTCCGTGGTCGCTTTTGAATAGAAGCAGAGTTCCTCTTTGTCGTGGTCGCGAAGTTTGAGATTTTCGTCTCTCATACCGAGGTCGAGAAGCCATTGATGGCAGAAATTCTTCCAGTAGGAGAACCATTCGAGGTCCGTTCCGGGTTTGCAGAAGAATTCAAGTTCCATTTGTTCAAACTCACGGATGCGGAAAATGAAGTTGCCGGGAGTGATTTCGTTGCGGAAACTTTTGCCGATTTGTCCGATTCCGAAAGGAATCTTTTTGCGAGTGGTGCGTTGAACGTTTTTGAAGTTTACGAATATACCTTGTGCAGTTTCGGGGCGGAGATACACGGTTGACGTGGTGTCTTCCGTGACGCCGATAAACGTCTTGAACATAAGGTTGAATTTCCTTACGCCCGTGAAGTTTGAATTGCCGCATACGGGGCAGGGGATCTTGTGCTCGATGATGTATTGTTCCATCTGTTCGTTGCTCCAACCTGCAATATTTTCTTCGATGCCGTGTTTTGCGTTGTAGTCTTCGATGAGGTCGTCCGCACGATGACGTGATTTGCAGGATTTGCAATCCATCAAAGGATCGGAAAAACCGCCGATATGACCGCTCGCTTGCCACGTGGTCGGGTTCATAATGATTGCGCTGTCAAGGCCTACGTTGTAGGGATTTTCCACGACGAATTTTTTCCACCAGGCTTGCTTGATATTGTTCTTGAGTTGAACGCCGAGAGGGCCGTAGTCCCAAGAGTTTGCAAGTCCGCCGTAGATTTCGCTGCCGGGGTAGACGAAACCGCGATTTTTTGCGAGGGCAACGAGTTTGTCCATTGTAAGTTGTGCCATAATGATAACTCCTTTCGCACTCATCCGGATGATGAGCCGATAATTATTGTGAATAAATAATAATGTATACTGACGAAAATGTCAATTTTCCGATAAACAATTGCTCATTTATTGTGCGAATTGTCGCGTTACGAAACAAAACGCGCCGCCGTTTAAGGTGACGCGCTTGTGTCGATGGCAAAATAAACTGCTTTTGGCGATTCGAGCGACCGTTTACAATCGTATTTAATCGCCGCTTAGTCGCATTTTATTTGCAGCAGCCACAGCCGTTGCCTCCGCCGCAAATGCAGGAGAGGATGAGAATGAGCCACACGATGTCGCAACTGCCGATTCCGCCCATATTGCCGCCGCAACCGCAGTTGTTGAGGAGCATCAAGAGCAAAATGATATCACAGCAATTGCAGCCGCATCCGTTTGCACCGTTTGTAAAGAATCCGTTCATTTTATGTACCTCCTTATATATTCGGATTTCTCCTACATTACCTTACGCAACCTTCGAAATTTGTGTGACAGAGGCATTGAAAGAAGGACAACAAAATATAATTTCTCGTGGATCAATTAAAGCGAATGATAGGTTTGACGGTCGGATTGATGCTCGCCCTGATAGCGTCGGGCTTATGCTCTGTGTGTTTCAATATCGACTTAAAGTGGTGGATTGCGCTCAATAAACCCGCTTTTTTATTGCCAAACGGGTGGTTTTCGATTTTCGTCGGGGTGAGTTACTTGTCGTCTGTGCTTGCAATTTCTCGACTTGTGGAATTCAAACATATTTTTCCGTCGATGCTATATTTTTTGCTTCTCGGCGTTTTTTGCATATTGTTCGTATATGCATTTTTTACGTTGAAAAACCTCGTTTTTGCGTTCGTTTCGATGACGATCGTCCTCGGCTTATCCTATATGCTTTTCATTCGCTTTTTGACGAAAGAAGTGCGGATTGCCATCGAATTTTTCCCGACGTTTTTGTTTAATGTTTACGGCTTCACGTGCGTGCTTTGTATATTTATGAACAACTAAACTTTTATCGACGTAAAAAAAGAAGCGCACAAAGTGCGCTTCCATGTTCCTTCGAATTGTTCTATCGATACCATTCAGTCTGCGTTCACGACGTTTTTCAGGGCGTTGTAGGCGTTGAAATCGGTGCGGGCGATGGTGAGGGGCGTTACGCTGACGTAGCCGTCTACGGTTGCGTCGCTGTCGACGCTCAAATCGTGATTGTTTTGGTGGATGCAATGACCTTCTTGTCGCCACGTGCCGTCGCCGAGGTCGATGAAGTCGTCGGTGAAGTATGCGCCGCCTTGACGGGTGAGCAAAATTGATTTTGCGTCTTTGGGAATATTGACGTTGTAGATATTTCCGTGGGCAAAGAGGTTGTATTTGCACACGAAGTCGTAAACTCTGTCAAGCCAGTTTGCCGCGTCGTCAAAGGACGCTACGTGAGTGGAGAGAGCAAGAGCCTTCAAGCCTCTCGTGCAAGCCTCGAATATTGCGCCGTTTGTTGCTGAATACATTATGTCCTCGCCGAGATTCAGACCTTTGTTTATGCCCGAGATGACGAGATCGTAGGTTTCGTGAAGGCCGAGAGTTGCAAAGCGAACGCAGTCGGCAGGGGAACTGTCCACGCTGAAAGCGCGTACACCGTCCAAAAACTCAACGCGTTTCACTTCAAACGGGTTGTGTATATCAATGGAATGACTTTTTCCGCTTTGCTCGAATTTCGGGGCGGATACGGTGACGTCACCGAGTTTTCTTGCCCATTTTGCCACGAGCATCAAGCCTTTGGAGTTGATTCCGTCGTCGTTTGTGATGAGAATTTTCATAGCCAGCCCGTATTGTTCTCCTTGTAGTTTTTCACGATTTCGTTTGTGTCCGAAAGCATTTGTTTCATTTCCTTTTTGCTATGTACGGTTGCGCCGCAGGCTCTGTCGTGACCGCCGCCGCCGTATTTTTCGGCAAGATCGTTTATGGTGACGAATCTCGAGCGCAAGCGCACTCTGATGCTTCCGTCTGCGTTCTCTATGAACGCAAGCCACACGATTGCGCCCTTTATGCCGTCGAGATACGATACGACGTTGCTTGCCTGCTCGTTTGTGAGTTTGAACTTGCGTTGCATTGCTTTGTCAACGTAAATGTACGCCACACCGTCGGTGGTGACTTTCATCTTTTTGTAGACGTACGCCTCGAATTTGAAGACGTTGAAGTCGTCAAGGTTGAGATTTGCGTAAATCCACTCGGTGTCGATTCCAAGGTCGAGCAGTGCGCCCGCTCTGCGCATGGTTTCGCCGTCAACCGAACTGAATCTGAATCGACCGCTGTCCGTCACCATACCAGTGAAGATATAGGTTGCGCCTTCTTTGTCGAGAGTGAGTTCGTCCTTGAACGTGAGCCAAAAATCCGCAATCATTTCGCAAAGAGAGGAGCGTTCTTCCTCAACCCAACTCAAATCGCCGTAAGGCTTTACGTCGATATGGTGGTCTATTTTGACGATCTCTTTTGCAAGTGAGAATTTTTTGTTTGAAATGCGATCGGTCGTTGCGGTGTCGCAGACTATGACGAGTGCGTCGGAATATTTCTCGTCCGCAATCGGAGCGTCCTCACCGCCGAGGAAGGCAAGATACTCGGAACTGTCCTCGTTGATGACGTACACTTCTTTTTGAGGGAAGGACAGTTTGAGCATTCTCGCAAGTCCTTTGCTCGATCCGATAGCGTCGCCGTCGGGGCGGAAGTGCCTTGTGACGATTATTCTGTCGTATTGCTTGATTTTGTCAAGTATGCGCCGCTTTATTTCAAAATTGTCGTTCATATTCTTTCTCCTTTTTCAACGAGTGCGTCGAGTTCGTCAAGCACTTGCATTGCCTCTTGTCTGTCTTTGAGCGTTGCACCGCTTGCTTTGAGGTGACCGCCGCCGCCGTGCGCCACGGCTATTTGGTTTATATTCAGGTTTTTCGAGCGGATTTCGCACAATACGCCTTGCTCGCATTCGGTGAAGTTGACCCAAGCGTCCACGCCTTTGAGGTCGCCCATAGTGTTTACGAACCCTCTCGACACGCTCTGCGCTTCCATACCGAGTTTTGCAACGCGCTCTTTGTCTGAATACGAATATGCGACGTTGTTTTTGCTGAACTTGATTGAAAGCACGAATTCAGCGCGTTTTCTCACGTTCTCGTACGTGTCTACGTACAGATTTGAGTATATCTCGGCAGGGTTGAAACCTTTTGAGAGCAGAAAACTCGCCAAATCGAACGTGCGGGGCAACGTGCTATCGTAATAAAATCTTCCGCTGTCCGTCACAATGCCAGTGTAAAGCGCTTTGGCGGCTTTTGAATCGACTTCAAGCCCCCATTCGCGCACGAGGTAGGTGACGAGCCCGCAACAACTCTCAAAAGAGGTGTCGTCTATATCGATATCTGCTATATCTTCTACGAAAATATGGTGGTCGATGCGGAGAGTTTGCTCTGCGAGCGTATAACGGTCGTCGGATATGAGCGATTTTGCCGAAGTGTCAAGCACGATCGCAAGTGCGCCTTCGTAAAATTCGTCGCTTATCTCGTCCATAACGCTGTCTTCCATAAACGAGAATCTGCCTGCCGAGTCGCCGACCGCATAGATTTTTTTGTCGGGAAAGTTGGTTTGCAAAACGTGCTTCAAGCCGAGTTGACTTCCCATAGCGTCGCCGTCGGGGTTCGAGTGACGATGAATGATTATCACGTCGTGATTTTTGATTGCGTCGAATGCTTTGCTTATCATAAATCAGTCCTAATATATAAATTTGATATTCAATAATATCATAATAAGCCCCTCGTGTCAACGCGATTTGATATGCGAAATTTCATCGAGATTTTCGTGAAAATTTGCTTTGCATTTGATAGTTTACCATAGAAGAATCAAGCGAAAATCGTTAATTTCTATGTCTAACTTCAAAACTAAAAAAAGAAAGCCACCGACGTTTGTCGGTGGCATAGGTTTTACGAATTCGTTATTTGTTGGACGGAAGATTCTTTTCGAGGCAACGGAAGGGCATAAACTTGCGAGCAAGCGAGTCCATTTGCGCCGCGTCCATATGCTCGAAGATGACGTTGTTTGCGTATTTGGTTGCGTCCTCGAGAGTTTCTTGCGACTTTATCGTCCACATAAGCACGGGCACTTTCTTGCTCCATTTGACGATCCACTTGTTTTCGGGAAGTTTTCTGTCAACCGCGCGCACGTCGTATGCGATGAAGTCGGGGCGAGTGATCTTGTTGATCCAAAGTTTGCCCATAAAGTCGGTTGCCCACCATCTGTTGTGCTTACCGTCGGCTGAGCACCAGGTGCAGAGTTCGCCAACGGCGTAATCTGAGTGGCGTTTTGCATAAAGAACTGCGCCGAAATCGAAGGATTGAAGCGCGATATTGCCTTTGTAACCGACTTCGTTTAGCACTTTTATGGTTTCTCTGACGATGCGGTGATCGAAGGGGTTGATGCCTTTTATCTCGCACAAAATGCCGACTTTTCCGTCAACGAGTGCCAAAAACTCTTTGAAGGTGGGGATCGTGTACTCGCTGTTTGCAAGAGGATAGGATTTGAGTTCCTCGACGGTGCAGTCTTTCACGAGTTTATCGACGCCGCAAACTCTTTTGAGGTTATCATCGTGGAAAACCACCACTTCGCCGTCTTTTGAAACGTGCACGTCGATTTCGATATTGAAATCGTGCGCTATTGCTTGCTCGTATGCAGGCATACTGTTTTCGGGATATTGTTCGTCGTGCAAACCGCGATGAGCGATAGGTCTATCGAAAAGCCATTGAAAATTCATTCTGAACCCCCGTATTTGTCATTATATTTTGTTGATAAAATTTTATTATTCAATTATAATAAAGTCAATAGTTTTCAAAATTTATTCCGAATTTTTGCTCTACGGCAGGAATTTGCGGACGAAGAGGACAAATTGAGCAAGAAACACATACGCAATTTTTCCATAATCGCGCATATCGATCACGGCAAGAGTACGCTTGCCGACAGGCTCATCGAAAAGACGGGCACCGTTTCCGCGCGCGAAATGAGCGAGCAGTTGCTCGACAATATGGAAATCGAAAAAGAAAGAGGCATCACCATAAAACTGCAAACTTGCAGATTGTATTATCAATACAAGGGCGAGGAGTACGTTTTCAACCTCATAGACACTCCGGGACACGTCGATTTCACTTACGAAGTTTCACGTTCTTTGGCGGCGTGCGAGGGCGCGTTGCTGGTCGTCGACGCAACGCAGGGCGTAGAGGCGCAAACTCTTTCCAACGTATATTTGGCTCTTGAAAACGACCTTGCGATTTTGCCCGTTATCAACAAAATCGACCTTGCGTCAGCAGACGTCGACGCCGTAAAACTCGAAGTCGAGGATATTATCGGACTCGACACCGACGGCTGTCCGCTCGTTTCTGCAAAAGAGGGTATCGGCATAGACAATCTTATAGAGCAGATCATCGAAAAACTTCCCGCTCCTCAAGGCGACGATCAAGCGCCGCTCAAAGCGCTTATCTTCGATAGTTTTTACGACAATTACCGCGGCGCAATCTCTATGGTGCGCATTATGGACGGCACGGTGAAGGTTGGCGACACGATAAAAATGATGTCCTCGGGCAAAACTTTCGAGGTCGTGGAAGTCGGCTATTTTTCACCAGGTATGCGTCCTTGCGACGTGCTTAGCGCAGGCGAAGTCGGCTATATTGCCGCAAGCATCAAAAACGTCAGCGATACTGCTGTCGGCGACACGATAACCAACGCTCAAAATCCTGCAAAAGAGGCGCTTCCCGGCTACAAAAAGGCAACGCCAATGGTGTATACGGGTGTTTTTCCCGCGGACGGCGCAAGATACGACGATCTGAAAGAAGCGCTCCTCAAACTTCAACTCAACGATGCGTCTTTGAGTTTCGATCCCGAAGTTTCAACCGCGCTCGGATTCGGATTCCGTTGCGGATTTTTGGGACTTCTGCATATGGAAATCATCGAGGAAAGATTGGAGCGCGAATTCGATCTCGATCTCATCACGACCGCACCAAGCGTTTCGTATATCGTCACCAAAACGAACGGCGAAAAACTCACCATAGACAATCCTACCGCTTTGCCGAATCCGAGCGAAATCGCAAGCATCGAAGAGCCTATCGTCAAAGCCACGCTTTTCACTCCGCCCGAATACGTAGGTCCGATTATGGAACTTTGCCAAGGGAAGAGGGGCGTTTTCGTGGATATGAGTTATATCGATCCCACTCGCGTGCAGTTGATTTATCGTATGCCGCTCAACGAGATTATCTACGACTTTTTTGACAGCCTTAAATCGAGAACGCGCGGTTATGCGTCTCTCGACTACGAAATGGACGGCTACGAAAAGAGCGATCTCGTACGCCTCGATATGATGATAAACGGCGATATGTGCGACGCGCTTTCCATAATCGTGCACAAAGACAACGCCTACGCAAGAGGTAGGGGTATTGCCGAAAAACTTAAAGACGTTATTCCGAGACAACTTTTCGAGATCCCCATTCAAGCCACCGTCGGCGGAAAAATCATCGCTCGAGAGACCGTCAAAGCAATGCGCAAAGACGTCTTGGCAAAATGCTACGGCGGCGACATAACGAGAAAGAAAAAACTGCTCGAAAAACAAAAAGAAGGCAAAAAACGTATGCGCAAAGTGGGCAGCGTGGAAGTGCCGAGCGAGGCGTTTATTTCCATTCTCAAAGTCGATCCCAACAAGTGATTTCAAACCCCGAAAACGCAATATTTTTTCGGGGTTTTATATAGGAAAATATGCAACTTTACGTCCATATTCCGTTTTGTAAATCAAAATGTCGCTACTGCGATTTCAACTCGTACGCTTGTCGTGACAAACAAGCGATTTTCGAGTATCTAACCGCATTAAATCAAGAAATCGCGCTTGCTTCGTCGCAGTTTGAAAACGCAAAAATCGACACGATTTATATTGGCGGAGGCACTCCGAGTCTGCTCGATGAAAGTCTTATTAAACCGCTTCTTGAAAAACTGCGCACTTTTTTTGATTTGTCAAGCTTGAAAGAGTGGACGATAGAGTGCAATCCCGAAAGCGTAACCGAAGAAAAACTCAAACTTTACGCCGATGAAGGAATCAATCGAATCAGTATAGGCGTTCAAAGCCTTTTCGACGACAATCTCAAGTCTATCGGCAGACTCCACGATGCAAAAGAGGCAATTGAGAAAATCAAACTCGCAAAGCGATATTTCGACAACGTTTCCGCCGACCTGATAATTGGACTTCCGTTTGACGACAAACAAAGGATCGCGAGGGAAGTTGAGGATCTTGCTCCGCTCGTCGAGCATATTTCTATGTACGAATTGAGCGTAGAAGAAGGAACTTCGCTTGAAAAACTCGTAAATCAAGGCAAAATTACGTTGCCCGACGACGATGAAACGCAAGAACTTTTCGACGTTGCGTACGATACTGCAAAAGAAAACGGATTCGATAGATACGAAGTATCTAATTTTGCAAAAAACGGCAGAATTTCTCTGCACAATTTCGGGTACTGGACGAGGGAAGAGTATATCGGTCTTGGTGCAGGCGCACATTCTTTTTTGAAAACTTCTGACGGAAAAATGTCGCTTAAAAAAGAAACGAGATATGCGAATTTCAAAGATTTGTCGAAGTATAAAAATGCTGTGTGCAGTGCAAAATCTTATGCGGAAATCAAACGCGAATACGAGGAAAAACTATCGGCAAAAGACGCGCGGGAAGAAGAAATTATGCTCGGACTTCGCACGTATAAGGGCGTAAAAGAGGAGATTATGCCGCCCGTTGCGCATAGCCTTGAAAAGTATTTCGTCAGAAAAGACGGCCGCGTTTCGCTCAATCGCGAGGGTATGGCGGTTATGAACTCCATCCTCGTTGAAATCCTCGATTTTGACAATTGAATCGGTTTTGCGGCGTATTTTTATCGGAGGTTTCTTTCGTTGCTTTATTATGCTTGCAACGACGTGACTTTTCCGTCAAAAACCCCGCGAAACGACACGATTTTTCGCTTATTAAATCGAATAGAAAATAATATTTTTTTGTTGGCGGATAATGATTGTCAAGAAATAAATTATTTGATATACTGAATATACTACATCGGAGGCACAAATGACACCGGATTTATCTGTTTACGGAGAGACGCCTAGCGCTCCTATTGCTCTTATCGCCACACCCGGCGCTGAAGAACTTGCTCAACTCATCGACAAACGGCTCATTACTTTGCTGAGTGAATCACACCTCGGAAAAAAACTTTACAAAGACACGTTCATTTTGAAATCCGATTGTCCCCGTTTCACAAGCGGCGATGCAAAAGGTATCATTTATGAAACCGTCCGCGGCAAAGATTTGTATATAATCTGCGATCCGGCAAATCACGGTGTGACCTACAAATTCTTCGGACAGGACGTTCCGCTCACTCCGGACGATCATTTCCAAAACCTCAAACGCATAATATGTGCTTGTACGGGCAAACCCGCTCGCATCACGGTAATTATGCCGATGCTCTACGGCGGACGCCAGCACAGAAGAAGCGCTAGAGAATCGCTCGACTGCGCTCAAATGTTGCAGGAACTCGAAAATATGGGCGTGACGGATATCATAACATTCGACGCTCACGATCCGAGAGTGCAAAACGCAGTCCCTCTTATGGGCTTCGACAACTATTTTGCACACTATCAGATCCTCAAATGCCTCACGAGGCGTTTTCCGGACGTAAAACTTCAAAAAGACAGCCTTATGGTTATCTCTCCCGATGAGGGCGCAATTCCGAGAAACGTGTATTACGCTTCGGTTTTGGGGCTCGACCTCGGTATGTTCTACAAGAGAAGAGATTACTCAACGATCATCAACGGTCGCAATCCCATCATCGCCCACGAGTATATTGGCTCGTCGGTTGAGGGAATGAACGTGTTCGTCGCAGACGATATGATCGCAACGGGCGACTCCATTCTCCGTCTTGCAAAAGAGATAAAAGAGAAGGGCGCAAAAAAGGTCTTTTTGACCGCAACGTTCTCGCTTTTCACAGAGGGCGTGGACAAATTCAACAAAGCATACGAAGAAGGCGTTTTCGACGCAGTGCTTTCAACCAACCTCACTTATCGCATTCCCGAACTCAAGAATTGCGAATGGTTTGTTGAAGCAGACTTGTCGAAGTATATTTCTTACATTATCGCCGCAGCAAACGTCAACGAACCCGTTGCAAACCTGCTCGATCCGTCGCAAAAGATACGCGAACTCGTGCAAAGACTCAACGGTTGACGCAAAAAGGAGTTAAAAATGAAAATCACTTGGCTTGGTCATTCATCGTTTTTGCTCGAAGAAAGCACGGGAACGAAGATTGTCACCGACCCTTATCACTCGTACGTCGGATATGAGATGCCTCAAGTCAGTGCGGATATCGTGACCGTTTCGCACTCTCACAACGACCACAGTTACGTTTCAAAAGTCGGCGGCGACCCGACCGTCATCAACAGAGTCGGAGCATACGAAATCGGCGGTGTACATATTCTTGCGCAACGTTCCTATCACGACGACAAAAAGGGCAGTCTGAGAGGTGAAAACATCATTTTCAAATATCGTATGGACGGCGTGGACGTCTGCCATATGGGCGACATTGGCGAGGAGTGCAACGCAATTTTGGTTGAATCTCTTATGCCCGTAAACGTGCTGCTCATTCCCGTAGGCGGAAACTTCACCATCGACGCAAAAGAGGCAAAAGAATACGTTGACCGCATTATGCCCGACGTCGTCATTCCAATGCACTACAAGACCAAAGATTGCGAATTCGACATTGACAAAGTCAATGAATTCTTATCGCTTTTCGACGATGAGAATATCGTTTACGCGGATTCTCCGACCGTAGAATTTGACAGAGCGGATTTTGACGGAGAAGATACAAAAGTTTTGGTTCTTGACAGACTTTCAAAATAATCACTGGTTTTACATCGTTTTAAGCCGTTGCCGAGCATATCGGCAACGGGCAATATACCTCCTTTTACAACACAATCGAAATAACATTTTTTACGGACGAATAAGTCCGCATATAGGAGAACGTAATGCAAAAATTCTCAAAGCAGGAATTGGAGGCAAAAAGCATTTTCGAGATGCGCGCTCTTGCCAAAGAGGTCGGAGTCAGCGCTCCAACGAAGATCAACAAAGCCGAACTTATCGATTTGGTCTTGAAGATCACGAACGGTGAAATGGAGCCGCCGGTTGCACCAAGACGCGGGCGTCCGAAAAAAACTGCCGAAACCGTAAGTCCCGCAAAAAAATCAATCGATCCGTTGGATATTCTCAATCCTACGCCCGTCAAAATCGAAACGAAAATCGATTATCAGATGCCAAAGGGCTTTGAAAAACCCAAATTTCAGCCTTCTTTCCGTCAAAATCAGTATCAGCAAGGCAATCAAAATCAATACGGTCAGAACGGCGGATATAAGCAAAACAGCTACCGCACGCAAAACCAAGTCGTGCGCGACAATATGTTGTCAGAGCGCAAAGAAGCCGACGATATCGAGCAAATCCGTGAAGGATATCTTGAAATCAACCCCGACGGTTACGGCTTTTTGCGCGTGAAAAACGGCGAATTCAACGAAATGGACGCCTACGTGTCCGCAATGAAGATAAAACAATACGGATTGCGAAAAGGAGACTACGTTCAATCACTTTGCAAGAAAGTGCAAGAGGGCAGACCTTCGGCAGTCATCAGCGTGACCACAATCAACGGTATCGAGGCGGACAAAGTCGGCAAACGTCCCAATTTTGACGATCTAGTGCCTATTTATCCCAACGAACGTATACGACTTGAAGTTTCACCGAGAGAGTACGCAACTCGTTGTATCGATCTCGTATCGCCAATCGGCAAAGGTCAGAGAGGTATCATCGTTTCTCCGCCGAAAGCAGGTAAAACCACGTTGCTCAAGATGATTGCAAGTTCGATTGCGAAAAATTATCCGGAAATCGAACTCAAAGTGCTCCTCATTGACGAACGTCCCGAAGAAGTCACCGATATGCAACGCTCTATCAAAGGTGAAGTCGTATATTCGACGTTTGACGAACTTCCCGACCATCACACCAAAACGGCTGAAATGCTTTTGGAAAGAGCAAAACGCCTCGTAGAAATGGGCAAAGACGTCGTGATTTTGCTTGACTCGCTCACAAGACTTGCAAGAGCATACAACCTCACGATTCCGCCGACTGGCAGAACGCTCTCAGGTGGTATAGATCCGGGTGCGTTGCACAGTCCCAAGCGTTTCTTCGGCTCTGCAAGAAATATCGAAAACGGCGGCTCGCTCACGATCATAGCAACCGCGCTTATTGATACGGGCAGTCGTATGGACGACGTTATCTTTGAAGAATTCAAAGGCACGGGCAATATGGAAATCCATCTCGATCGCAGACTTAGCGAAAAGAGAATTTTCCCTGCAATCGACCTTGCAAAGAGCGGAACGAGAAAGGAAGAATTGCTCCTCACGCCCAGCGAACTCGAAGGCACTTGGGGCATTCGCAAGATTTTGTCCAACGCAGACAATGCCGAAGCAACCGAAAATCTTATCAGCATGATTGTCAAAACCACGTCGAACAAAGAGTTTATCGATCAACTCAATCTTCAACTGCGCGTTCTTGCAAAAGAGGGGTATACTGTGAGAAGTTTGAAGTGATTTCGGCATTCTAACCTTGTAAATTTGACAATTATATATTGAGATGAAATATGAGTGAGTTCAAAACAAACGAAAAAAAAGGCAACTCGACGAGTTGCCTTTTTCATATTGTTTTGCGATTCGTATCAGTCTTTATCTTCTTCCTTGTCGTGTTTTTCGAAGAGTTTGAACTTTTGCTCTTGTTCGTTTTCATCCTCGGGCACGGGATTGATACGCACTTTGACTTCGATAATCTTGCGCGCAGTGAGTTTGTTCACCACGATAGTGAGGTTTTTAAAGTTGAAAGATTGCGACTTTTTGGGTATCTCTCCGAACTGTTCGATAACCCAACCGCTGACCGTTTGCGAGTCAAAATTCTCGGTTTCGTCCTCGTCGACGTTGAATTCCTTGAAGAAATCGTCAAGTTCCGCACGGCCGTCCACGAGATAGTTTTCATCGTCGATTTTGGTGAAGTAGTTGACCACTTCGTCGTGTTCGTCCCAAATCTCGCCGACAAGTTCTTCGAGAATGTCCTCGAGAGTGACGATGCCGAGCGTTCCGCCGTATTCGTCAACGACAACCGCCATATGCACTTTTTGGCGTTGCATACTCTTGAGTAGAGAAGATATCTTCATATGCTCGGTTGCAACCGCAACGGGCGTTATGTAGTTTTTGATATTCTTCTCGCCTTTTTCGAGCGCGGTGAAGAAGTCGATGTTGTGAATCATACCGATGATTTGGTCGATTGAATCTTTGTATACGGGCAAGCGAGAATAGTTGTATTCGAGGAATATACTTTTTATTTTTTCCATTGCCATATTCGTCGGCACTGCGATGACGTTGACTCTCGGCACGAGAATATCCGCAACTTCACAGTCGTCAAACTCGATTGCGCTCGATATAAGTTCTCTCTCTTGCGAGTCGAGAGATCCGTCTTCCTGCGCTTCTTCGACCATAGAGAGCAATTCTTCTTCTGTTATCTTGTCGTCGCCGTGGGATTTGAATATCTTTTTAAGCAAGAATTTCAATCCGGCAAAAATGATCGTGAGCGGGTAGAGAATCACCATAATGAAGCGGATAGGGTAGCCGAACGCCATGCAAACGCGCTCCGAATTTTCCTTTGCGACCATTTTGGGAGTGATTTCTCCAAAAATCAAAACAATGACGGTCGACACCGCAACTGATACGACGCCGCTCACCGCAGGATCGGTTATTACGCTTTCAAAGATATTGTTGAAAAGCACCGACAACGTTATGTTGACGAGGTTGTTTCCCACAAGTATGGTTGATAGCAGTTTGTCGAATTTGTCGAGAAGATTGAGAGCGTTCTGCGCAGACTTGTTGCCGCCTTGCGCTTTCAATTTGAGTTTCGTCCTGTTGACCGAACTAAAAGCGGTTTCCGTTGCCGAGAAAAATCCCGAAAACAAAACCAAAACAACTATAAAAATCGATGATAAGATGGTACTGAGAGGGTCAGGGTCGGCTGTTGCGCCAAGTAGATTGCCCATAGATACTCCTATAAATTTGATATTTCCATACTATCATATAAATGCCGATTTGTAAATATTTATTCTTTAGATTATTTTTTGCTTTTATTTGTCGCACCCTTTTAAAAATAATCAAACAAGTGTATTTTCAATCCAATAAGAACGAAATAGAAGAAAACTGAAATAAAATTGCTCAACTGCTTGTCAAAATCGTTTCGGTGATATATAATCGACACGTTGGGTTTTGAGGGTACTGTACCCATGAACAGTTGGAGGAAATGGTTTTGTTTTCCATTGGCTTCCAACTGCCACCCACTTGAAATTGAATATATACCTTATGGAGAAGTCGCCTAGTTTGGTCGAGGGCGCGCGACTGGAAATCGCGTAACCGTCAAAAGCGGTTCAAGAGTTCGAATCTCTTCTTCTCCGCCATAAGGCCTAAATTGAACAGCAAAATGTTTAATTTAGGCCTTATTAATATGTGGGACTGTTAGTATGAATTGGATTTACGAAACAAATGGTGATAATAGCGCAAGATTTGCTTTAGGACAAGTTTTCGATACTAGCGGAAAAACTTTGATTTGCTTTGGAATTAATCCGAGTACTGCTTGTCCTTCTTGTTTAGATAACACAATAAGAAAGTTAATTGCAATATCGAAAAACAATGGTTATGACAATTGGATAATGCTCAATGTTTATCCGCAAAGAGCTACAAACCCTAACCAGTTGCACGAGCAATGCAATGAATCGTTAATTGCTCATAACTTACAAAGTATTCAACAGGTATTGGATAAATATCCAAATAGCGATGTATTATTAGCATACGGTAACTTAATTACTAAACGGAAGTTTCTTTTAGAGTGCCTAAATGACATTTTGATAGTGCTTACTCAAAAGTATGATAAAAAATTAAAAATCATAAGTGTAACAAAAAGTGGAAATCCCGTGCACCCATTATATCAATCAAACTGTTCGCAGTTATGCGATTATTTTTATGAAGTCGAATTCTAAAAAGTTTTGAATTGTGGGATAGTATTGAAAATTCCGAACGGTTGTGATATATTAGGAGTGGAGATAAGTATGAAATATTCAAAAAGCAGACCCAAAATTATTGCATCGAGCGTTCTCGATTCGTTGAGTACGTTGGCTTATCTTGCGTTGGCAATAGCAATGTTTGTCGTCGGAACGGTTATTATTAATGCCGATCCTGTCGATCCCGCGCCTTCCGAGGACGTATCGTCGATTATCGCACAAGGCTCTAAAGGAATTGCGCAAGGTTTGGCAGGCATATTTGCCTATATCATAGGCATAGTGTGCCTTGGCGCAATGCTGTTTTCGCTCGTTGGGACGATTATATCGATTACGTCCGTAAATAAAGACGTAAACGGCATCAAGAAGTCGCTCAATAAACTCAAAGTTGCCGAAGCGTTCAATTACGTTGCCACAGGTATTTTTACAATCGGAGCGGTTTTCGATTTCATACAGAGCGGCGGCAACACGAGCGCGATACTCGGTGCGTGTATTTTGCTTGTCATAGCGGTGTTCAGAGCGGCGAGCGGCGCGCTCAAAACTCTTGCCGTAAAAGATATACAATCCGAGCAAGTCGAGCAGGACTTCGACGCACATTCCGACGACGGAATCGTTTTGGAAGAGATAGACGACGAAGACCGTTGAAAAATTTTATAAAACTCAAGTATAAAAGCCTCCGAAGCGGAGGCTTTTTGTGTGGTGAAAGCGATTTGTAAAAACGCAGTTTTTAAGCACTTATTTGCGCTTTTTGTGATATTTTGCAAACTTTTCGGGGATTTGTGAAAGATTCATATCGTTGTGTACGGCGCAAGTTCCCGCTTGCTTTGCTGTTTGATATGCCGTTTTTGCAAAAGTCATATCTCAAAAGGGACTTGAATATCTGCAAAATCACGGCGTACACGTTTAGTATGAAGTGTTGACGGACAAGATTATCAACAGACAAGGCATAGGCGTTTGTCATATGGAGCAGACCGTGGAAGGCGTCGAAGAAGCGCGAGAGTACTACGAGGCAATTCTCAAAAAGATTGCTTCTATGCGCTAACCGACAGAGATTGGACTGAAATTATACGCATTAAAAAAGGACGCAGTTTGCGTCCTTTTTTACATGAAATATTCTTAAATTACCAGAGGTTGTCGTTTCTCACGATTGCGCAACCCTTGCTTGCTCTTGCAACTGCGGTAATGCCGTTCTTTGCGCCGCTGATATCCATGTAACCGTCGTTGGTGGTTGCGATAAGGCTTCCGTTGGTTGCGTAAAGGCGCAGACGATATTCGCCTTTCTTATCAAGATAGATTTCCCATTTGGGGAACTTCAAGGTTTCGTAATTCTTCAAGGTTTGGTTTTCGATAGGAGCGTTTTCTGCGTTCTTGATGATGCTTTGAACGCCGATCTTCGCCGCGCCGAGAGTGGTGTAGGCTTGTGCGCCGATTGCCACGACTCTATAGTTGGAGGAGTAAAGTTTGAACACGAAATTGCCTTTGTCTGTCTTTTTGATGACGTATTTGCCGTGCGTTTTACCTTCGCCTTCGACGAGAACGGTTTCTTCGTCCTTTGTGGCAGACGCTTTGGCAGTTGCTTTGGGTGCTTTCTCTTCCTTGACGGGAGTTTCTTTTTCGGTTGCTTCCTTGGTCGCCTTGGTAGCCTTTGCTGCCTTCACGGTCTTTTCTTCTTCAGTGGGTTTCGTAGTCTTTTCCGTTGCTTTTGCCACTTTCTTTTCCTCCGTAGGTTTGGTTATATTCTCAACTTTTGTTGACTTTTTGGTAGCGGATTTCTTGGGTTCGACAGGTGCTGTTTCCGCTTGTTTTTGAGCCTTCGGCGCAGTCTTGGTTGCGGTTTTTGCGGGAGACTTTTCGACTTTTTTAGACTCTTCCGCTTTTGGCTCGGTCTCTTTCTTGGGCTTTGCAACGGTTGCAACCGCCCACAAATCCTCGGCTTTCTCTTGTTTCTTCTTTGTCGAAACAACCTTTGCCTTTGCAGGTTGTTGAATCTCGAAATTCGTGCCGAACAACTCTTCGTTCACGGACTTGCCGCTCTTGAGGTTGAGGGAAGCCTTTTGTTCCTCGTCGTTGATGACCGCCGGGGCGGGTTCTTTTTTTTGAGCGGGTTTTCTCGGTTTTCTTGCCTTAGGCGCAACTTCTTTTGCGATCGGCTCTTGCGCTTGCTCGACGGTTTCGACGGTAGGTTCGCTTTGCGGTGCTTCGACGGTATCGCTTGCCTTTTCAGCGGGTTGAGCGTTTTCTTGAATATCTTGCTCGACGGTTGCGATTTCCGTTGCGGTATCCGTTTGTACGGGTTCTTCTACGGTCTCTTCAGTCACTTCGACGATTTGTTCGGATTCTGCTTGTTGCGCTTCGTTTTCTTCAACGACTTCGGGTGCGACCTCGTCGGTTTCGGGTTGAGTTTGCTCTTCGACAGCGACGGGTTCTTCTTCTGTCAGTTGCTCTTCGGCAATCGGCGCTTCTTCGATAGCATTTTCTTGCTCGTCGATTTGCTCCGTTGCGACTTCCTCTTCGCTTGCTTGCTCGACAGGCTCGGAGGGGAGTTCTTCTTCGAGACTTTGCTCTTCGCTCTCATTTTCGACGTCGGTCGTGACGGCTTCGCTTACGGCTTCGTCCTCATTCTGCGTTGCGGAATCGTCTTCTACGGCAACTTCTTCAACGGGTTTTTCGTCAACGACGGGTTGAGAGGTCGCAGTTTCGTTTGCAACTTCTTCGATTTTACCGTCGGGGGCGATATGTATCAAAGAACCGACGGGAGCGTCGGGATCGTCGTCAACTATTTCGCTTTCCAAGAACTTGATTTCATCAAAATTTACCATAAAAATAAATTCCTCCGCGCGGAAAACAGAAGAATTTTTTGTATAAAAAAACTCCTCTATAATCCAAGATATGAATATAATATCATGTTTGTTTTCTTAAATCAATAACGTTGACGATTTTTTATGAAAAATTTGTGCTATTTTCTCCAAAAAATTGATAAACGGCACAATATGTGGTATAGTGTCAATAGATATTTTGCGACGATAAATCGAACAAGGCGGTATATTCGCGAATGAACAACTTTAATCTCAATCCACAACAACTTGCCGCCGTCAACGACACAGAGGGAGCGGTTTTGGTTATTGCCGGCGCAGGAAGCGGAAAAACGCGCGTTCTGACGGCAAGAGTGTGCCATCTCATCGAGACGGGCGTTGATCCGTACAATATTTTGGCAATCACGTTCACCAACAAAGCCGCCAACGAAATGAAAGAACGTATCGAAAAATATCTCGGCTCGCAAAGCGTTTGGACGAGCACGTTCCACTCCATGTGCGCTCGCATACTGCGTTTTGACGCCGACAAAATCGGCTATTCAAAGGATTTCACCATTTACACAGACCTTGAGAGCGAAAGAGTGGTAAAGCGAGTTTTGCAGGATTATCCGCAAGCCGACCCGAAGAACAAGGGCGATTATTTATGGCATATTTCCCGTGCAAAGACGCTTGCTTTGTCACCCGAAGATTATTACGACGCAATAAAAAACGACGACAACGACGCATACAATATCTATCAGGTTTACGCTCGATACGAAAAGGAACTTAAAAACTGCAATTGCATGGATTTTGACGACTTGTTGCTTAAAACCGTCGAATTGTTTACCTCTTGTCCCGAGGTCCTGCAAAAGTATCAAAACAGATTCAAATATATCTGCGTGGACGAGTTTCAGGACACCAACAAACTTCAGTACGACATCGTCAAGATGCTCTCGAAAAAGAGCGGCAATCTTTTCGTCGTGGGCGACGAGGATCAGTCGATATACAGTTGGCGCGGCGCGGAAATCCGCAATATTCTGGATTTTCCGAAGGATTTTCCCGATGCAAAAGTATACAAACTCGAACAGAACTACCGCAGCACGACTTCCATTCTCAAAGCCGCAAACAACGTCATCAAAAACAACTCAAACCGCAACGAAAAGAACCTTTGGAGCGAGATAAAAGCCGACGACAGCATCGAATATTACGAGGCGTACAACGACCGTGACGAAGCGACGTGGGTTGCTAGAGGCATAAATACGCTGCACAGAAACGGCGAGAATTACAGCGATGTTGCTGTTTTGGTGCGAGCAAACTCCGTCACTCGTCAGTTTGAAGAAGAATTCAATCTCCACGGCATACCCTACAAGGTTTTCGGCGGCTTCAGATTCTACGAACGCAAGGAAATCAAGGACGCGCTCGCATACGTTCGTCTTGCGATCAATCCCAGCGACAACGACAGCATTCTGCGCGTTGTCAACTATCCTAAGCGCGGCATCGGAAACACCGCCGTTCAGGAACTCGTCGACGTTGCAAAAGCAAAAAACACTTCGCTGTTTTCGGTGATTTTGAATCCCGATTGGCTCACTCCGAATACTGCCAAGAAACTTGCACCGTTCACGCAAATAGCAACTGATTTGGTGCAATTCTCAAAGCAAATGAAAGCAGTGGAGTTCGTGCAGTACGTCATTCGTCGAAGCGGACTCGAGAGCGCTCTTTCGCAAAGTCAAGAACCCGAGGACGCCAACCGACTCGAAAATATCGAAGAACTCGTATCGGCAGTTCAACAATTCGAGCAAGACAACGACGGCGCAAGCATCTCCGATTTTATGCAATCCGTCGCGCTCGTATCCGACACCGACGAGATGAACTCGGAAGATTACGTCACGATTGCCACGATACACGCGGTGAAAGGACTTGAATTCGACGACGTATTCCTCGTAGCACTCGAAGACGGAATTTTCCCGACGCAACGCGCAATCACCGCAGGCGACGTTGAGGAAGAGCGCAGGCTTATGTACGTTGCCATAACGCGCGCACGCAAAAAATTGTTCGTCGTCAACGCTCGTCAACGCTATCGTTTCGGCCGCACGGAGTATTTGCCAAAGAGCAGATTCGTAGGCGAAATGAGCGGATTCAAATCTTCGATGAGATATGCCAACTCGTCGTATTCGACGCCGACTTTTGACCCAAAAGACCGCATAAAACTCGGCGTAAACAATCCGCAAACCGCCGCTTTCAAGAATAAATTGTCGAACGGATTCTCAAAATCTTCTCTCGAAACGCCGAAAAAAGCGTCCGACGTTGATTATTCCAAGTTCAAAAAGGACACGATAGTTGAGCATACGAAGTTCGGAAGAGGCATAATAATTCAGACCAGCGGCGACGGAGAGGATAAGATTGCGGCAATTGCGTTCAAAGGACTTGGCGTAAAAAGGTTCTCGCTCGCCATTGCGGCGGCAAGCCTCAAAGTCGTGGGAAAGAACGAGGAAGAGTGGACGGAATAATTTTCGTCAAGCAAACGAAAATACAAAAAAATTAATTTGACCGCATTAGATATGCAAAAAAACTCTTAACTCGACAACCGATATTGACAAAATCGAGCGGTTGATTTATTCTAAAATATACGATCCGTTTGAAGATCGCAAGGACAAAGTATGGACAAACTCGCAAGAATGAAAGAACTTGTTTCCACTCTCAACGAGTGGGCAAGATTATATTATGAAGAGGACGCTCCCGTCGTTGCAGACGCGGAGTACGATCGCCTTTACGACGAGTTGCGAAATCTCGAAAAAGAAGAGGGGTATTCTTTGCCTACGAGTCCGACTCACAGAGTAGGCGGCGCACCCAAAGGCAAATTCGAGCAATCAAAGCATATTTTGCGCCTTTACAGCCTTGACAAGTGTCAGTCAAAAGAAGAGTTTTACGATTGGTGCAATCGTATCGTGAAAACGGTCGGATATCTGCCGACGCTCACTTGTGAATACAAGTTCGACGGACTTACACTCAATATCCTTTACGAAAACGGAAAAATCGTCAAAGCGTCCACGCGCGGTAACGGTGAAGTCGGCGAAGTCGTCACGGCGCAAGTCAATACGATACAAAAACTTCCCAAAACCATTGAATATAAGGGCAGAATCGAGATTCAGGGCGAAGGTATTTTGCGCCTTTCAAGGCTCAACGAATACAATCTTACCGCAAGCGAGCCGCTCAAAAACGCACGAAACGGTGCGGCAGGCGCAATTCGCAATCTCAATCCGCAAGTCACCGCACAAAGAGGCTTGTCCTTTTTTGCATACAATATCGGTTATAGCGATAAAACTTTTGCCACGCAGACCGAAATGCGTGAATTTTTGAAAGCCGAAGGTTTTGAAACCGAAGGTGACTTTGAAAAAGTCAACGATGCGGAATCTGCTATGAAATATGCCGACCGTACGGGTGAAAAACGTGAAAAACTCGATTATCTCATCGACGGCGTGGTGTTCAAAGTTGACGACGTACATTTGAGAGATGAGATAGGATTCACCGAAAAATTCCCAAAATGGGCGGTTGCGTACAAGTTTAAGGCAGACGAAATGACCACGACGCTCCAAGACGTCGAATGGCAAGTGTCACGCAGTGCAAAACTCAATCCTATTGCGATACTCGAGCCCGTCGATATCGGCGGTGTTACGGTGTCGAGAGCCACGCTCAACAACTACGGCGATATTCTCAAAAAGAAAGTGAAGATAGGCGACAAGGTTTTCGTGCGCCGCTCAAACGACGTTATTCCCGAAATTATGGGCGTTGCAATCGAAAATCCGAATGCAGTTGCAATTCAAAAACCGCACGAGTGTCCCGTGTGCCACGCTCCCGTCAAGGAAGTGGGGGCGTTCCTATATTGCACGGGGGATAACTGCGCGCCGCAAATCATCTCGAAACTCGATCATTTCGCATCGAAAGACGCAATGGATATCGACGGATTCAGTGAAAAAACCGCCGAACTTTTGTACAATGAAACGCACGTCGAGGACGCAGTGGATTTGATGAATCTGAATGCGACAGACCTCTTCGGACTCGAAGGTTTCGGCGACAAAAAGATTGGCAATTTGCTCGGCGCAATCGAAAAATCGAAGCATACCACGCTTGACAGATTTATCTTTGCGCTCGGCATCGACGGAATAGGAAAAAAGACAGCAAAAGATTTGGTTAAGCGGTTTAGAACGCTTGAAACCTTGCAAAACGCGTCGCTTGCCGACCTCGGCGCAGTGGACGGTATCGGAGAGATACTCGCAAACAACGTTTTTGAATTTTTCCGTGATTCTAACAATGTCGATTTTGTTGGCAGGCTTTTGAAGAGCGGCATTACGTTTGAGGAGGCTGAGCAAAAGAGCGGCGTGTTCAGCGGAATGAAAGTCGTGCTTACCGGTTCGCTTCCGACTTACAAGAGAGGTGAGGCGACCAAACTCATCGAAGACAACGGCGGAGAAGTTGCCGCAAGCGTTTCAAAGACGGTGAATCTTGTGCTTGCGGGCGAGGACGCAGGCTCTAAACTCGAAAAAGCACAAAAACTCAACATAAAAATCATCGACGAGCAACAATTCAAGCAAATGCTCGGTCTGTGATGAACGATAAATTTTGTATTTTTCGCTTAAAAAGGCACCTGTGCCTTTTTATTTTTATTATAAACTTGCCACAACTTGTTGTATTTGCCTCGCGATTGTGATATAATATCAAAAAATTATTAGGCGGACGCGCGCATATGTACAGTATGACAGGCTATGGCAAAGGCGTTTCCAAACGTGACGGAAAGACGATAACCATAGAGATTAAAACCGTAAACCATAGGTTTTTGGATTGCAATATCAAACTTCCACGCAACTTTTTGTTTGTTGAAGACAGAGTGAAAAAGGCGGTATCGTCCGCTCTTTCGAGAGGTCACGTCGATCTTTATCTCACCTACGAGCAGACTTCGACGGACGAGGGCGCTTATACGGTGGATCTCGATCTTGCAAACAATTATCTTGCCGCCGTCAAGAAACTCGGCGAAGGTACGGGGCTTGAAAACGACGTTACGCTCTCAACGCTTTTGCGAGTCGGCGATATAGTGACAAGACAACAAGCGGTAGAGGACGAAGATTTGCTTGCGGAAATGACTCTCGAAGCCGTCGGCGCTGCGCTTGGAAATCTCAAAGTTATGCGCGAGCGCGAAGGGCAGTCGCAAAAAGCGGATATCGCGTGCAAACTCGATACGATCGAAGATTGCCTTGGCAGAATAAAGCAATTTGCTCCGAAAGTCGTCGAAGATTACAGAGCCTTGCTCGATGCAAGAATTGCCGAAGTCGTGCAGCCGTCGCTCGTTGACAAGCAACGCCTTGCAACCGAAGTCGCCTTGTTTGCAGATCACTGCGCAATCGACGAAGAGATCACTCGCCTTTCGACTCATATCGTCAATATGCGCTCGCTTCTCGAGGCAAACGAACCCGTCGGAAGAAAGATGGATTTTCTCGTTCAAGAGTTCAATCGCGAAACCAATACGATCGGCTCGAAAGCCAACGATATGCGAATCACCAAAGAAGTTCTTGCCATAAAGAACGAGATTGAAAAAATGCGCGAGCAAGCCGCGAATATCGAGTGAGGAAGTCTTGACTATGCAGATGAAAAACGGTATGCAAAATCGAGGATTGCTCATAGTCGTTTCGGGCTTCAGCGGAGTCGGCAAGAGCACTGTTATATCAAAAATGTTCCAAAAGATGCCAAATCTTAGGTTTTCGGTGTCCTGCACTTCGAGAAAACCGAGGACGGGAGAAAAGGACGGCGTAGATTATTATTTCATCACCGAAGAAGAGTTCGTCAAAAAGGTCAAAAACGACGAATTTGTGGAATACACCCGCACTTTCACCAACTGCTACGGCACGCTCAAATGCGAGGTGGAGGACAAATGCGGCAAAGGCTACGACGTATTGCTCGATATCAACAGCGTTGGCGCAATGAATATCAAAAAATCGTATCCCGATTGCGTGACGATATTTATCAATCCGCCGTCGCTCGAAGAGTTGAAAAAACGCCTTATCGGCAGAGGAAGCGAAACTCCCGATTCGCTCAAAAAACGTCTTGACGAAATCGAATTTGAAAGCAAAAGCATACCGTATTACGATTTCGTCGTTGTAAACGACGTTGCCGAAACTTGTGCGGATAAAATCGTCGATTATCTCGAATCGAGAAGAGCCGCAATGCGCGGATAACGCCTGAAATCGCTCCGCTTGCGATTGACGGCAGAGCGCAAAAAAAACGAAGGAAAAATCGCTTGAAAGAGCGCAAAACGATAAAAAATATTTGTATAAACTCATCGGAGGAAACAACTATGATGATCGATCCCCCAATCGACAAACTCATCAAACACGCAGAGTGCAGATACGCACTCACAGTCGCAGTCGCAAAGCGTGCGCGTGAACTCGCCACGACAGAAAGCGCATATCTCGAAAAGAGCGGCTTGAAGCCCATTTCTCTTGCTTGCAAGGAAGTGTACGAGGACAAAATCAAAATCGTTCGCGACTGATTGTTACACTTTGATTTGAGATTCTCACTTGTCGGATAGCGAGGTTATTATGCTGTACGGAAAAAACGTTGTTTTGGGAGTTAGCGGCGGTATTGCCGTGTACAAAGCGTGCGAAATCGTATCTAGACTCAAAAAACTCGGAGCGAGCGTTGACGTTATTATGACGGACAATGCCCGTGAGTTCGTCACGCCTTTGACGTTCCAAACTCTTGCAAAATCCGCAGTCGTAACCAACGCTTTCGAGCCTGTGAAAGAGTTTGATATCAACCACATATCACTTGCAAAAAAAGCGGATATTTTGGTTGTCGCACCCGCAACGGCAAACGTAATAGCGAAGTTTGCCGAAGGCATTGCCGACGATATGCTCACGACGACGTATCTTGCGTCGAACGCTCAAAAACTCATTTGCCCGGCTATGAACTGCAATATGTACGAGGACGCCGCAACCCAAAAGAATATGCAAACCTTGCGCGAACGAGGAGCAATGTTCTGCGACAGCACTGTAGGGTTTCTTGCGTGCGGCGACGTAGGAAAAGGGCGTATGGCAGAGCCTTGCGACATTGTTGCGAAAATCGTTGACTATCTCACTCCCGTGCAGGACTTTGCAAACAAGCGCGTGCTTGTCACCGCAGGCGGTACGGAAGAGAAGATTGACGGCGTGAGAGTGATTGCCAACCATTCGAGCGGCAAGATGGGCAAAGCCGTTGCAGAAGCGATTGCACAAAGAGGCGGTAGCGTAGTGTTTGTGTACGGCAACGTGAAAGTCGACGTGCCAAAGTGCGTCGAAAAGGCAATTCACGTCACTTCCACTCAAGATATGCTCGAGGCTTGCCAAAGCGAATTTCCCGGTTGCGATATGGCGATTATGGCGGCAGCGCCTGCCGATTACAGACTCAAAAAACCGTTTGAAAACAAGATTAAGTCCGAGAATCTCACCCTTGAATTTGTCAAAAACCCCGATATCGCAATGACTTTGGGCATGAGTAAAGGCGACAAAAAACTCGTGATTTTCTCTGCCGAAACGGAAAATCTCATTGAAAACGCAACCGCAAAACTCAAGAAGAAAAACGCCGATCTCGTCGTTGCAAACGACGTCACCGTCGAGGGTGCGGGATTCAACGTGGACACCAACGTGGCAACGCTTATCGACAAGGACGGCAACAGATTCGAAAGCGGAAAAGTGAGCAAGAGCGCACTTGCGGATATCATTCTCGACAAGGTGATTGCTCTATGATTTTGGAAGTCATCGTCAATATTTCCAATAGCGACGTGGACAGAACTTTCGATTATCTCGGCGACGACGTGCCGATCGGAAGTCGAGTTGCCGTTGAATTCGGAAAAAAACGACTTGTCGGATTCGTGATCGGAAAGAAAGATAAGTCCGAATTTTCCGATCTTAAAAAAGCACAATATTTAGATTCTCCCATAAGTCCCGAGCAGTTGGGACTTATGAACTTTATGCGCAAGACTTACAATCTCCGTTATATCGACGTTTTGAGATTGTTCGTTCCACAGCAATTGCGCGATGAAAAAGATCCCGAATATACGAGAAAATTTCTCACCGCAGACAACTCTCGTCCGCTTGCCGAGCTCAAAGAGATCATTGGCAAAAGAGCAGAAAAGCAACAGCAGGCTCTCGACTATATTGCGGCAAACGGCGGTCAGTTTTTGAGTTTTCTCAACGCAAAGTTCGGAGTAAGCGCAATCAACGGACTTCGTGAGAAAAACGTCGTCGTCGAAAGCGACGTGCATGAGCGTTCGACGCCGCTCAAAACTCTTCAGCGTGAAAATAAGCGAGTGGTTTTGACGCAAAAGCAAGCAAGTGCGGTTGACATGCTCTCGTGCGCAAAAGGAACGTATCTTCTTCACGGCGTGACGGGAAGCGGAAAAACCGAAGTTTACGAGTGCGTCATAGAGCGTATGATTGCCAAAGGCAAAACCGCGATTATGCTCGTTCCCGAAATATCTCTCACACCTCAAATGCTCGGTTTGTTCAGGGCGAGATTCGGCGATGACGTGGCGATTTTGCATAGCGGCTTGAATGCGTCCGAACGCTACGACGAGTGGAAGAGATTGAAAACGGGCAAAGCGCATATCGCAATCGGCGCAAGATCGGCAATATTCGCTCCGCTTGAGAATATCGGAGTCATCATTATCGACGAGGAGCACGACACGAGTTATTTGTCCGAGTCTAATCCGCGCTACGATACGAAGACGGTTGCGCAATATCGAGCAAAAGCAAACGACGGCGTGTTGATTTTGGGCTCTGCAACGCCCGATATGGAAACCTATCTGAAAGCCACAAACGGCGAATACGGCTTGATAACTCTCTCCGAAAGGATATCAAAGCACGCTCTACCCGAAATGGAAATCGTGGATATGACGAGCGAGTTTAGACAGGGCAACAGAAGTTTGTTTTCGCTTGCACTGCAAGAGGCTTTGAAGGAAACCATTGCAAAAGGCGAACAAGCAATGCTCTTTCTCAACAGGCGAGGTTTTGCTTCGTTTATCCGTTGCAAAGAATGCGGTTACGTTGCAAAATGCGAAGACTGCGATATTTCGTTGACCTATCACAAAGAGGACAACGAACTCAAATGCCACTACTGCGGCCGTAGATATCACGCCTTGACAAAATGTCCCAATTGCGGCAGTCACGAGATAAAACAGGGCAGAATCGGCACGGAAAAGGTGGTTGAAGAACTCAAAAATCTTATCCCGAACGTGCGAGTGCTCCGTATGGACAACGACACCACAGTGAGAAAGGACAGTTATTTCAAGATTCTCTCGGCGTTCGGAAACAAGGAAGCGGACGTACTCGTCGGCACGCAGATGATTGCCAAAGGTCACGATTTCGGCAACGTAACGCTCGTGGGAATTCTCGAAGCGGACGCCGCGCTGTACTTTAGCGATTATCGCTCTAGCGAGCGCACCTTCCAACTCATCACTCAAGTTGCAGGCAGAGCAGGCAGAGCGGACAAAAAGGGCAGAGTAATTCTGCAAACCTACGCTCCGAAGCATTACGTTTTCCGTTTCGGAAAAAATTACGACTATATAGGTTTCTGGAAAAAGGAAATCAACACGAGAATGGTGACAAAGTTTCCGCCGTTCACGAAGGTCGTGCGAATCCTTATGTCTTCGGTGAACGAGCAAGACGTCGTTGACGCTGCAAGAAACGTGTATAAATCCATGCAAAATCTGCAAGCGCAGAGCGGAAAATTCGTATATATGGGCGCAAGCAAGTCGCCCGTAACGAGAATGAACGGACTTTGCCGCTATCAGGTTCTTGCACGAATCGAGCCAAAACAATTTGAGCAAATTATCGGCGAAATCTACAAGATCGCCGACGAAAACAAATCGAAAAAATGTAACGTGTTCGTTGAAGTCAATCCGCAGAGTTTGATTTGAGCACAAAGGAATAGAATATGGCAAAAAGATTGATTGTCAAAGTCCCCGATCCGATTCTTTCAAAAAAGTGCAGAGAGGTCGACAAATTCGACGAAAGATTGTGGACGTTGCTTGACGATATGAAAGACACCGTCAAAGCGGCAAACGGCGCAGGACTTGCCGCACCTCAAGTCGCGATTCTGAAAAGAGTGTGCGTCGTGGACACCGACGACGGATACTTTGAACTGATAAATCCCGTCATAACTTCTCAAAGCGGCGAGCAAACGGGACTCGAAGGCTGTTTGTCCGTGCCAAAGAAGTACGGCGAAGTCACAAGACCTATGAAAGTCAAAGTCACGGCTCTTGATAGATTCGGCAAGGAACAGAAATACAAAGTCGAAGGTTTCACCGCAAGAGCGTTCTGTCACGAAATCGATCATCTTGACGGCATAGTTTACACGTCAAAGTGCAAAGAGCTCATTGACGAGCAAGACTAAAAAGCGCAATTAACCCAATTAGAATATCACTTTTATCGAAACGTAGGTGAGTATGAAAATAGTGTTTATGGGCACGCCCGACTTTTCGGCAGTCGTGCTTGAAAAACTCAATTCGGTATATCCCGTGTCCTGTGTGGTTACGGGGCTCGACAAACCCGTCGGACGCGGATATCAACTCAAAGCGTCACCGCTCAAGGTCAAGGCGCTCGAACTCGGCATACCCGTTTTGCAATACGAGAAGGTGTCGAGAGAAGGCATCGAAGATATTGAGAACCTCAATCCCGACGTCGTCGTCACGGCGGCATTCGGTCAGATTTTGAGCGAAAAATTCCTTTCCATTCCCAAATACGGCGTTCTCAACGTGCACGCGTCGTTGTTGCCAAAGTTGAGAGGGTCGTCTCCGATTCAGTGGTCAATCATCAACGGCGACGAGCAGAGCGGAATCACAATTATGCGCACCGTCAAAGCGGTCGACGCAGGCGATATTTTGCTTGAAAAATCAACTTCAATCGGAAAAGACGAAACCGCAGGTGAACTTTTTGACAGACTTGCAATTCTCGGCGGCGAAGCGATTTGCGAAGCAATATCGCTTGTAGAAAGCGGAAAAGCCGTCTTTACGCCGCAAGACGAGTCGCAAGCAACGCATTGCTCGATGATAAAAAAAGAGGACGGAAATATCGACTTTTCAAAATCCGCACACGAAATCGACTGTTTCGTGAGAGGAATGACTCCGTGGCCGTCGGCGTTTACGCACGTTTTTGGCAAAACACTGAAAGTTTTCAAAGTCGAAAAAGAAGAATTTTCAGGTCAATTGCTCAACGGATTTGAAAACGGTCAGGTTGTGAAATCAAATTCAAAAGAGGGTTTGATCGTCAAAGTGAAAGACGGCGCTTTGCGCCTTAAAGAGATTCAACTCGAGGGCGGAAAACGTATGTCGGACACTGCGTTTTTGCTTGGCAGAAACGTTGAAGTCGGCACTAAATTGGGATAAAAACCATCTTTTTATCGCATTGAAAAATAAAAAATCAACGATAGCAAACGTATGAGAGAACATATAGACAGCGCATACAAAATTCTTTCAAAGGTGTTTCAGGACGGAACGTACAGCAATATGGCTCTCGCAGGCGAACGCGTGAGCGATATGAGTACGCGTCTCGTCTACGGCACGCTCGAAGAAAACGTCAAAATCGATTATATCCTTGCGCAGTTGATTGCAAAAAAACCGCAAAAATCCGTGCTTGTACTGCTCAAAATCGGCACTTACGCGCTTTTGAATCTCACCGACGTGCCGAAATTTGCAATCGTAAGCGAGTGCGTGGAAGTTGCAAAGTCAAACGGAAAGGGCGGCGCGAGCGGATTTGTCAATGCGGTGCTGAAAAAGGTTTCCGACGGACAATTCACGCTTCCCAAAGAAAGCGATGAAGATTATATTTCGGTGACGTACTCGAAGCCGAAGTGGTTTTGCGATAAACTCGAAAAGGAATACGGAAAAGACGTTGCTTTGCAAATCGTATCCGCAAAATCCGACGCTCTCGAACATATCAGAATCAACTCTCGTATGGCGACGAGCGAGGACGTAGAATTCCTGCTTAAAAAAAGCAAAACGGATTACCGCAAGAGCGACGTAGGCGGATATATCGTCAAGGCTACGGACAGCGTAAAGCGTATGTTTGACAAAGGATTGGTGACTTTCCAATCTCCATCGAGCATGCTCGCGGTGCAGGCGTTAGGCGTTCAAGACGGGGCGCAGATTCTCGATATATGTTCCGCACCGGGTGGCAAAGCGATTTATATGAGCGAACTTTGTCCGCACGGAAAAATCACCGCTTGCGATCTTCATCCTCACAGAGTCGCACTCATACAGAAATACAAAAATCGTATGCACACGCCAAACGTCAAAGCCGTGCAAGCAGACGCGTGTGTGTACAGCGAGGAGTGGAAAGACACCTTCGATTTCGTACTATGCGACGCGCCTTGCTCGTGTCTGGGAACTTTCAAAAAGCATCCCGACGTGTTTTTGAACAAGGACGAAAAATGCGTGAGCGAACTTGCCGCAACGCAAAGGAAAATCGTTGAAAACGCCGCAAAATATCTCAAAGTCGGAGGCGCAATGGTATATTCTACCTGCACGTTGTTCAAAGAAGAAAACGGCGACGTCGTTGACGATTTCATTTCAAAAAATCAATCCTATTCGCTTGAAAAGATAAGCGGAGTAGAACATATCGACGGCGGCAAGTACGCCGATAACGACGGGAAGATTCAAATTCTTCCGCACGATGAATACGACGGTTTCTTCATCGCAAAAATTAGGAGAGTAAAATGAGCGACTGCACGGATAAAAAGGTATTGTTGGGACTTTCAAAAGAGGAAATATCCTCTTTGTTGCCCGATTGTCCGAAATACACTGCGTCGCAAATTCGCGCTTTTTTGTTTGACGGCAAAGATTTTGACGAAATGACGTCGCTAAAAAAGGACTTGCGAGAAAAACTCAAAGAGAATTTCGTTGCGAATCCCGTAAAAATTCTCGAAGTATTTACGGGAAAATCGGGCACGAAAAAGTATCTTTTCCGCCTTTCCGACGACAATCTTATCGAAGGCGTCTATATGCCGCACGATTACGGCAATACGCTTTGTCTTTCAACTCAAATCGGTTGCAGAATGGGTTGCACGTTCTGTGCTTCTACGCTCGACGGACTCGTTCGCAATCTATCGAGTGCGGAAATGCTCGGACAGGTGATATGCGTCAATCGCGACAACGGCGGCAGTGCAAAATCGAGAGCGGTCACCAATCTCGTGCTTATGGGAAGCGGCGAACCGTTTGACAATTACGACAACGTTCTCGATTTTCTCGACAAGGTTTCGAGCGAGGACGGAATCAATATCAGCGAGCGTAACATATCGCTCTCAACGTCGGGACTTTGCGACAAAATCCGCATGTTTGCAACGAGCGGACACAAAGTCACGCTGTCAATCAGCCTTCACGCGCCTTTTGACGATTTGAGAAGCGCTCTTATGCCCGTAAATAAGGCGTATTGCGTGAAAGAACTCGTTGACAGCGCAAAGTATTACTTCGACAACACGGGGCGCAGAGTAATTTTTGAGTACACTCTCATAAAAGGCGAGAACGACTCGGACGCTTGCGCAAGAGAACTTTCAAGATTGCTCAAAGGTTTTCCCGCACACGTCAACCTTATCCGCTTGAACGAGGTCAAGGAGCGCAACCACATAGCGCCGAGCGTTGACGCGACGGAAGAGTTTTTGCAAAAACTTCAAAAACTCGGGGTGTCGGCAACCATACGTCGAAGTCTTGGCAACGACATAGAAGGGGCGTGCGGACAACTAAGGCGCAGATATCTTCAAAACGTCGAGCAATCTCAAGCACAAGCGGAATAAATCGTAGACAAAAGCAATATGAAAACGTACAAAGGCAGAGTTATAAAAGCGGTTGCGTCAAAGTTTTTCGTTGACACCGAGGACGGCGTCAAGGTTTGTTTTGCACGCAAAAAACTCAAAAACGACGGTTTGATTTACGTTGGCGACTACGTTGAAATCGCAAAAGAACGCGACAGTTTCGTCATAGAAAGTGTAAGCGAGCGCAAAAACCGCCTTATTCGTCCGTACGTTGCCAACGTTGACGTTTGCTTTATCGTCATCGCACCCGAGCCTGAACCCGATTTTTTACTCGTCGACAAGATTATCGTCAATTGCCTCGTCGAGGGGATTCAACCCGTTCTCGTCAAGAATAAATGCGACTTGAAGCCTATCGATACGAGCGAATACGACGGAGTCGCGGAGCAAATCGAGTGCAGTGCGCAAACAGGCGACAACGTTAAGAAAATCGTTGAGTTTGCAAAAGGTAAAACCGCATGTTTCGCAGGACAATCGGCAGTCGGGAAGAGTTCGCTTTTGAACAATATCCTCGATTGCGATTTGCTCGAAGTCGGAGAACTTGCCAAGAAGATAAAACGAGGCAAAAACACCACTCGAAAGACGGAAATCTTCCATATCGGCGATTCGACTTATTTCGTTGACACTTGCGGCTTTTCTATGCTCGAAACGGTTGACGTAGCCCCCGAAAATTTAAGGCTGTATTTCGACGATTTGGAAGCGTTCAGAAAAGAGTGCCGTTTCAATATGTGCACGCATATAGACGAGCCCGATTGCGCAGTAAAAGCGCACGTTGGCAATGAAATCGGCAAGGGAAGATACGAAAGATACAAAACAATATATAAAGAACTCGTAGAAAGAAAAGAACAGCAATACGATTAGTAATTATTAATTATTCATTACCACCACGGAGGTCATATGTTAGTAGCACCGTCAATGCTTGCCGCCGACTTTGGGAATATGGCGAGTGAAGTGAAAAATATCGAAAAATGGGGCGCAGATATCGTGCATTGCGACGTTATGGACGGCGTGTACGTGCCAAACATAACTTTCGGTATGCCGATGGTAAAGGCGTTTAGGCGCAACACCGATCTGCCTATCGACGCTCATCTTATGATAACCAAACCCGAAAAATACGTCGGTCAGTTTTGCGATGCAGGCGCGGATATCGTCACGTTTCATCCCGATGCGTCGGACGACGTTCAAGGTGCGCTAAACACGATAAAATCGAAAGGCAAGAAGTGTGGACTCGTTGTCAATGCGGACGTAAATTTTGACGTGGTAAAGCCGTATTTGAGCCAAATCGATATGCTTGTGATTATGACGGTTCAGGCAGGATTCGGCGGGCAGAGTTTCAAACCCGAATGCCTTGAAAAAGCGAAACTCGGCGCAATCGAGCGTGAAAAACACGGCTATAAATATCTCATCGAAGTTGACGGCGGTGTGAGCGAGGACAATATCGCTATGATAAAGACCGCAGGCGTTGATATTTGCGTGGCAGGAAGTTCAGTGTTCAAATCCGCAAATCCCGAGCAAACCGTCAAGGCTCTTCACGTTTGAATTACTCGATAGTATAAAATACCAATAAATGAAAGAAACGAATCGAAATCGGTTCGTTTTTTTTGTGTCACACAAAGTCTTCAAACGTCATACTTTGTAAAAAAACGAGGTGAAGTATGAACAAAATCATTTGCGTCAATCCGCCCAAATTCATCAAAGCGATACTGCGACTTTTCGTCAAGAAGGATAAAGAGAAAGAGAATAAATAAAGCGAAATAAGTGTTTCGCAATTCAAATAAATTTACAACAAAAAAAACGCCTTCCTTTCGGAAGGCTAACGTTGATTGCTACATTATTCAGAAGGAATTACGCACGGTCAACTTTGCCGGAACGAAGACAACGTGTGCAAACATATGTATCTTCAACTCCGCCGGTCGGTGTATTGACTTTGACTTTTTGGACGTTGGGAGCCCAACTGCGTCTGGTCTTTCTGTTGCTGTGGCTGACTGCGTTGCCGCTCATTCTGCCTTTTCCGCATACACTACAAACTCTGGACATATACTGTACCTCCTAATTTGAACGATTGATATTCTAACAAATATAAATAGGTTTTGCAACTGATTTGCATAAAATTTGTGATTTAGTTGCAAAAAATTATCTTATATAGTAATATTTTAGAAAAGGAAAAGATATGTCGCTTTCAACTTCGAATAAGTTTGGCAAAATATCCGTAAGCGAAGAGGCTATGCAGGCCGTTGCAAG
>URNP01000003.1 GCA_900549225.1 uncultured Eubacteriales bacterium
AGGGATAAAAACTCAAGTCGCAGTTTCGCTATATCGCTTGCTTGGTATTTGCGCCTTTGGCGCAAGTGGTAGATTGCAATTTGCGTGCTACGCATGAAAGCGTGATATTCCGATTCGCTACGCCGGATTGCCACGGCACTGTGTGCCTCGCAATGACACAAGGAAGAATTGGATTATATTTTTACCTTCTGAATTCATTAGTATTATTTGGGTTTTGAGGGGTTTTTGCGTAGTTTTTGCGCAAGTCGTTGACTTATTGCGCTTATATTGTTATTATTTTTTAGATAATTATCTCGCACACATATACGCGTGCGTGTGTTTAGGAGTTTTTATGAAAGAAAAAATGGACGCTATCAAAAACGCCGCTATCGAAATGATCGAGCGCGCTCAAACGTCGCAGGATCTTGCCGACGTCAGAGTGAAATATCTCGGCAAAAGCGGTGAAATCTCCCTCCTTATGAGAGATATGGCAAACGTACCCAAAGAGGAACGCCCGAATATGGGTAAACTCGTCAACGAATTGCGTGGCGCAGTGGAATCCGTGCTCAATCAAAAGACGCAAGAAGTCGAGCAAAAAGAAAAACTCGCTCGCTTGAAAGCAGAGGAAATCGACGTTACGTTGCCTTCAAATCGCGAAAATATCGGCACGCTTCATCCGCTTACGCTGATTACAAGAGAACTTATCGATATATTCTCGGGTATGGGATTCTCCGTGGTGGAAGGTCCTGAAATCGAAAGCGACCTTTATAACTTCCAACTGCTCAACGTGCCTAAAGATCACCCGGCACGCGATATGCAAGATACTTTCTATATCAACGACAATATCGTTTTGCGTACGCAAACTTCCGCAGTGCAAGCGCGCGTTATGCAAGCGGGTGCGCCCCCGATTCGTATTATCTCGCCGGGCAAAGTGTACAGAAGCGACGACGACGCCTCTCATAGCCCGATTTTCAACCAGTTTGAAGGACTTGCAATCGATAAGCACATAACTATGGGCGATTTGCAAGGCTGTTTGCAAACCTTTGCCGAAAAACTCTTTTCGAAAGATACGAAAGTAAGACTGCGTCCTTCCTATTTCCCGTTTACAGAGCCATCCGTCGAGGTTGACGTCACTTGCTCTATGTGCCACGGAAAAGGTTGCAGAGTGTGCAAGGGTACGGGTTGGGTCGAGATTCTCGGCGCAGGTATCGTCAATCCGCACGTCCTCGATATGTGCGGAATCGACAGCAAGGAATATAGCGGTTTTGCGTTCGGATTCGGAATCGACCGCATCGCAATGATTAAATACGGTATTCCGAATATCAAAATGCTCTACGAAAACGACGTGCGTTTTCTCAAGCAATTCAACTAAGGAGGCGCGAATATGTTAGTTCCTATTTCCTGGCTCAAAGATTACGTGGACATCAACGTTTCAATCCCGACTCTCGCTAAAAAACTCGTCGGAATCGGTTTTGAAGTGGAAGATATTATTTATCAAGAAAAACAGGCGACGAACGTCGTCGTGGGAAAAATCGTCAAGGTTGACAAGCATCCAAACGCTGACCGCTTGCGCGTTACGCAAATAGATATCGGCGGCAAAACCATTCAAGTCGTCACCAACGTTCCCGTCGAAGGCGGCGAAACGATCGCAGTGGCTCTTGACGGTGCGCATCTTGCGGACGGACACGATATTAAGAAGGGCGAACTGCGCGGCGTGCTGAGCGAAGGTATGCTTTGCGGACTCGAAGAAGTCGGCGTAACGGTCGACGACGTGCAAAACCAAAAGGCAGGGGATATTCTCCGCTTCGAAGAGGGTACGACGCTCGGTCAAAACGCTCTTAAAGCACTCGGATACGACGATATTATCCTCGACGTTTCCGTCACCGCAAATCGTCCCGACTGCAACAGTATTTACAAAATGGCAAAAGAAGTTGCGGTTGCGCTCAATACCGATTGCAGAGAACCCGTTATCGACTATAAAGTTTGCTCGTGCGGCACAAAAGTCACCGATATGGTGAGCGTTGACGTGCAAAATCAGGATCTGTGCCCGAGATATATGGCCGCAGGCGTGAAAAATATCAAGATTTTCCCCTCTTCGCAAAAGATTAAATCGAGATTGAGAGCGGTGGGTATCCGTCCTATCAATAATATCGTGGATATCACCAACTACGTTCTCATCGAAATCGGTCAGCCGATGCACTCTTTCGATAAAAGAGAACTCGAAGGCAATAGAATCGTCGTGCGAAACGCTAAAGAAAACGAGGTTATCGTCACGCTCGACGGAAAAGAAAACAAACTCAACGAAAGTATGCTCGTCATCTGCGACAGCGACAGACCCGTTGCCGTGGCAGGTATTATGGGCGGAGCAAACAGCGGTATACAAGACGATACGAACGAAGTCGTTTTCGAGGCGGCAAAGTTTGCGCGCGATAATATACGCCGTACTTCTCGCGCGCTCAATCTGCGCTCGGACAGTTCGTCGAGATTTGAAAAAGGTATCGATTTCGCATCTCAGGAATACGGCATCAAACGCGCTTTGACACTCGTGTATCAGAGCGGTTCGGGCGATATCGTTGACGGTTTGATCGACGTCAAAGTCGATTTTCAATCGCTGCGCGAAATTCCGTTTACGACGAAGAAGATATCCGAGATTCTCGGCTGTAAAGTGCCTAAAAACGCGCTCGTTTCCATTCTCGCAAGGCTTGGTATCGAGGTAAGAGAAGACGGAAAACAACTCGTCGCTCTCATAAAAGAGGACAGAGAAGACATAGTCGGAGTGAACGACATCGCAGAGGAATTTATCCGCGTTTACGGATATTCGCATATCAAGCCCACGCTCTTCGAGTACGCGGGACTTGCGGAGGGTACGCTTCCCGATAAGAATAAGTTTGTCAACGTCATAAAAGATACACTCAAAGCGTGCGGACTTATGGAAAGCGTGACGTATTCGTTTACCTCTCCGAAATTTGCCGCGCTTTTGAATCTCGACGAAAACGACACGGCCAGAAACGCTATTAAACTCAAAAATCCGCTCGGCGAGGCACTCAGCGTTATGCGCACGACACTCGCGCATAGCATGATCGAAACGCTCGTGTATAACGTCACGCACTTCAATAAGAGCGCAAGACTTTTCGAGATCGCAAACGTGTATCTGCCAAAAAGTTTGCCGCTCGAAGAATTGCCGATCGAAGAGTCAAGACTCTGCATCGGAGAATACGGCGACGGCGCGGATTACTTTGAACTTAAAGGTGCTATCGAGCAAATTTTCAGAGCGCTCCATATCGACGTGAAATATGCGCGTGCTAATAAGCCGTTCCTGCATCCCGGCAGAAGCGCAGAGATCTTCGTCGGCGATAAGTGCGTCGGATATCTCGGTGAATTGCATCCCGACGTTCAAAAGAACTACGGCGTTGACAATACGAGAATCTACGTTGCAGAAATCTCCGTGGACGGAATCTTCAATAAGAATAGTTTGGAAAAGAGTAAGTGCAAACCGTTCGGAAAATTCCCGAATATCGAACGCGACCTCGCAGTCGTCGTGGACGATGGCGTGCTTGCTCAAGATATAGTCGACGCGGTGAAGGGCGCGAAAATCAAGTTTCTTCAAGACGTCAAAGTGTTTGACGAGTACAAGAGCGAACAAATCGGTAAGAACAAAAAGAGCGTTGCGATGAGTTTTACCTTCTCGTCGCTCGAACGTACGCTTACCGACGACGAAATCGCTGCCGAAATGGCGAAAATCTTGTCCGCACTCAAGAGAAAAGTCGGCGCAAAAATCAGATAAGTTGACGCTTACCAACCTTTGTGCGTTGTAAAATTGCGCTTAACGGTAAAATCCAAGCGGTTAGAAGCACGATATCTGCGTAACGTCGGCAAAACGGAGTGAATAATCGTATGTTTGACCAAAAGAGTTTGAATACGCTTGAATATCCAAAAATCCTCGAACGACTTGCCTCGTTTGCCCAATCTCAAGGCGGCAAAGTTAAGGCAAGGGCGCTTGGCCCGTACGGAAATATCGCCGAGGCAAATCACGCGCTCGACGAAACCGCGGAAGCCGACAGAGTGTTGTTCGAATACTCGCTCTCGCCGTCGTTTGCGGTGGACGATATCGGGGAGATTCTCGTGAAAGCGAAAAAGGGCGCGACGCTCGCTATTCCCGATATTATGAAGGTGGGAAGGTCGCTTAGGGTGTCGAGAAGGCTCAAATATACCATCGATAAGGTCAAAGATTGCCCCATTCTTGCGGATATGGCAATGGGACTGTTTGAGAACGAGACGCTCGAAAAAAAGATTTTCGACGCTTTTTTGAGCGAGACGGAAGTCGCGGATAACGCATCGAACGAGTTGCGTGCGATTCGTATTCGTATAAGAAAACTCAACGACAACGTGCGAAGCAAACTGCAACTGTTTATCACTTCGCCGCAATATTCCAAATATCTGCAAGACAATATCATCACCGTGCGCGGAGACAGATACGTCATCCCCGTGAAAAGCGACTGCAAGGGAACTATCCCCGGACTCGTACACGATCAATCCGCATCGGGTTCTACGCTGTTCGTCGAGCCGATGCAAATCGTCGAACTTAACAACGAACTCAAAGTTGAACTCGTCAACGAGCAACTCGAAATCGAAAAGATTTTGCGGGCTTTTTCCGCTCAGATAGAGGCGTGCGCGGACGGAATTACGTATAGTTATAACACTACGGTCGATATGGATATGGTGTTTGCAAAGGCGCAACTCGCAAGAGAGTATAGGGCGTTAAAACCGTCGCTCAACGACGAGGGGATCATCAATATCCGCGCAGGCAGACATCCGCTTATCGACGGGAAAAAAGTCGTTCCCGTGTCGCTCGCTTTGCAAAAAGACGAGCATATGCTTTTGATTACAGGTCCGAATACGGGCGGAAAAACCGTTACGCTTAAACTCGTGGGATTGTTTACGCTTATGGCGATGAGCGGATTGTTTATCCCTGCAAAAAGCGCGAATTTGTCAGTGTTTGACGGCGTGTATAGCGATATCGGAGACGAGCAGAGCATTGAACAAAGTCTTTCAACGTTCTCGTCGCATATAAAAAATACTATTGGGATTCTTGACGTCATAACGGATAAATCGCTCGTTTTGTTTGACGAACTCGGTGCGGGGACTGATCCCGGTGAGGGCGCGGCGCTTGCCGTGAGTATCGCAGAATACCTTTTGAAAGTGGGCGCGAAATCGTTTATCACCTCGCACTTCAACGATCTAAAAGAGTTTTCGCTCGTTACGAAGGGCGTGGTGGCGGCTTCTATGGAATTTGACAGCAATACGTTCTGTCCGACGTATAAACTCGTTATGGGTGCGATCGGATCGTCCAACGCACTCGCTATCGCTAAAAAACTCGGACTTTCAGACGAAATCGTCGAGAATGCAAAGAGCAAAATATCCGTGGAAAAACGGCAGTTCGACAACGTGCTTACAGCCGCGGAAAAGACGAGAATGAAAGCCGCCGAACTCGTAAACGAGGCGTCTATCGACAGAGAAAACGCCGCAAAAGCACTTAAAGACGCCGAAATCGAGAAGAAACGTATCGAGGAAAAGAGAGAAAAACTCGACGAAAGCATAAGAAAAGAAACTAAACGACTCATCGAAAACAGCGTTGAGGAAGCAAACGATATTCTCGACAGAATCAAGGATATTCTCAATAAACCCGAGGTTGAAGACAAAGATTTGTTCGAGGCAAGAAAACTGAAAAAACAACTCGAAAATATGTCTGCCGAATACGAGAAAGAGGCGGTCGTGGAGGACGTTCCCGACGATAGTCCGCTCAAAATCGGAGATAACGTGTTTGTGAAATCATTGCAAAAGAAAGGTAAACTCGTGGCAATCAACCAACGTGGCGAGGCGCAGGTTTCCTTTGGAAAACTTACGACGAAAGTCAAAAAAGACGACTACTATAAGGTGAAATGATGACGGATAATTATTCTCAATCGGTTGAAGTTGAAGTGTCTACGTCCGCCAAAACTATGCAATGGGTGGGAATTTGCCTCGCTCTTGCATCGCTCGGATTCGTTTTGCTGTCAGCATTTTACAATTGGTGGCTTATGTTCGGCTTTGCGGCACTTGCGATTGCGGGTGGTGTGCTTATTCATTTTTACAATAAAACCGCAAAGGAATATACTTACGATTTTTCGCAGTCGAGATTGCGTATCGTCGCAAAAGACGTTGTGAACAGACAAAGAGTGTACGTCGAACTTCTGTGGAACGACGCTCAAAACTTTGAGGTTATGACGGATATATTCGACCCAAAACGCGATTTGCTGTGCGCATCGAAAGCATACGAGCGGGGTGTGTGGCAAATCGAGTTCAAACTCGGTGCGCAAAGCAAAAGATTGCTGTTTGCACCCGACGATTATATGATTGCGCTCATAAAAGAGAAAACGTCAAATATCGACGCAAAGAGAGCGTGACAAATATCGAAAATACCGTTGATGATAACAAAATGACGTTGATAAAAACGACAATATTATAAATAGCGAAGGCAATAACGAAAATACCGTTGAATAAGAATATACGAGCAGAAAAACGAAATGGAAAAACTGATATATCTTGACAATGCCGCGACGACGAGGATTTATCCCGAAGTTGCCAAAACCGTCCGCGAGGAAAGCGAAGAAGATTTTTTCAATCCATCCGCACTTTATAAACCGTCGGTTGCGTTGTCGGTCAAAATCAAAAACGCAAGAGAAGAGATTAAAGCCGCTCTGAAAGCACCCGAAGGAGAGTTGTATTTTCTCTCGGGCGGGACGGAAGCGGACAATACAGCGCTGTTTTGCACGAGAAAAGCAAAGGGAAGCAGAGTTATAGTCGGACTCGGTGAGCACGACGCCATCATAAACTCTGCAAATCAACTCGCACAGCAAGGATTCGACGTGCAGTATGCGCCGATAAACCCCGACGGGTCGGTGAACGTCGAAGAGTTTGAAAAACTCCTAAACGAAAACGTATCGCTCGTGTCGATTATGCACGTAAGCAACGAAACGGGCGCAATCAACGATATTGCAAGGCTCGTGCGCTTGACGAGAAAGTACGCTCCGAAGGCGGTTTTTCATTCGGACGGCGTACAGGCTTTTGGCAAAATCAAAGTGAATCTGCGCGCGCTTGACGTTGACTTGTATACGATATCCGCCCATAAGATTCACGGACCGAAGGGAATAGGCGGTTTGTTCGTCAAAAAAGGCGTTTCTATCAGACCTTTGATTTACGGAGGAGGTCAGGAAAAAGGCTTCCGATCGGGAACGGAAAACGCGCCTTGCATAATCGGCTTTGCAAAGGCAGTGAAGATAACGAATGACAATTTTGCGACAGACTATTCTAAAAAATCCACTTTTAGAGAACAGTTGATTGCAAAATTGAAAAAAAATATCGACGATATGGTGGTCGTATCCCCTCAAAACGATTTTGCGCCGAATATTCTGACGGTGGCGTTCAAAGACGTGCGCGGAGAGGTTTTGCTCCACGATATAGAAGATAGCGGCATACTCGTCGGAATAGGCTCTGCGTGTTCGTCTCACCACGAATCGAGATTCAAAGGCCTTTTGGGACTTGACGAAAGACATAAGGACGGTATCATAAGATTCAGCACCTCGTATGAGAGCGATATAAACGATATTGACTTTGTCGTATGCACGATTAAGGCAAGTCTTGAAAAACTGACAAATTATAAAAGAGTGTAAAAGAAAAGCGAGCCTTGAACGGAAAATCGCTCGCCATGAAACTGCAAACAATAAAATTTTTATAAAGAAACTATGGAAAAAGTCATCATTATCAGATACGGGGAGATATTCCTCAAGGGCAAAAATCGCGATTATTTTGAGAGTTTGTTGATAAAAAATATCAAACATGCGCTCTTTGGACTTTCGTACGACTTTACGAGGTCGCAAGGAAGATATTTTGTCGAAAACTTTGACATTGACGACGAGGATGAAATCGTTGACAGACTCAAAAAAGTGTTCGGAATTTACTCGCTGTCCGTTGCATACAAGGTGGAAACGAAGGCAAACGAAGATTTTTGCGACGTGAGAGAGTGTATAAAAGCACTTGCAATCAGAACGCAAGAGGAAACTTTGCTGAAAAATCCCAAATTCCGTGTGACAGTAAAGCGTGCGGATAAGCGTATCCCTATTCCGTCTTTCGAGATTGCGGCAAAACTCGGCGGAGTGGTGCTTGCAAACACCTCGTTTAAGGTGGATTTGAAAGAGTTCGATTACGATTTTCTCGTGGATATCCGCGAAAACGGCTATTCGTTCGTATATAGCGAAGTTATGTCGGGCGCAGGCGGTTTGCCCGTGGGCTGTTCGAGCAAAGGATTGATGCTCTTATCGGGCGGTATCGATTCGCCGGTTGCGGCTTATATGATGGCAAAACGCGGAATGAAACTTTGCGCAATCCATTTCTGCTCGCCGCCGTATACCTCGGAAAAAGCAAAGGAAAAAGTGGTGGAACTTCGCAATATAGTCGAAAAATACGCTACGGATATCAAACTTTTCGTTGTGCCGTTCACCGAGATTCAAATGGAAATCCATAGAGTTTGCCCTGCGGAATTTATGATCACAATTATGCGCAGATTTATGATGAGAATCGCATCTATCGTGGCAAAGCAAAACGAGTGCAAGGCTCTTATAACGGGAGAAAGCCTCGGTCAAGTCGCTTCGCAGACGGTGGAGAGTATGACTTCGACGGAAGATTGCGCATCGCTCCCGATTTTCAGGCCGCTCGTTGCCTTCGATAAGGAAGAAACGATGAATCTTGCAAGAAAAATCGGAACGTACGAGACTTCAATCGAACCGTTTGAGGACTGCTGTACCATTTTCCTTCCGAAAAATCCCGTCATTCATCCTAAACTCGAAAAGGTAAGAGAGGCGGAAAAAGCAATGGATATCGACGCTTTGGTTGCAAGAGCGGTGGAAGGCATCGAAGTGCTTTGATAATTGTGCCTTACAATTGAAAAAGACGAGTTCGCTCGTCTTTTTTTGTCGTTTTTTATGAAAAATCGTCGAAATATATTTCTTTTTGCAAGCAAACGGATACGGACGGATTGGCGGTTATATAGCACTCGACTTTGTAGACGATAACGCCGTAGGGGATTGGCGGCGCGTCGCTTATCGTTATGCCGCTTAGTGCGGATTTCCCGTCAATACTCGAAATCAACGTTTCGCCGAGAGTGTCAAGTCGTGTAATTCTGTATGAATATATCTCTTCCGTGCTTAACGAAAGGGTGATGCCTTGAGATTTGCTTATCGAAAAGTCTATTTTGTCCTTTGGTATAGAGTCGAAAAAAGAGGACATAGGATAGGTGGAATCGAGAGAGAAGATCTCGGATTTTCGATATTCTATCGGGGTGAAATCGCTTGCAATGGTGACTTGTTTGTTGCGCTTTGTGGCGTATAAATCCACGTCGAGCACGATTGAATCGCCGCTTCTCGATACATTCTTTCTCATAGGTATGATTTTCGATACGCTTTGCCAAGATTTTAGACATTGCATCGTAGCAAATCCACCGCCTTTTTCGCTCATACCGTCGTCCGAGCCGTGCCATACGACTATCGTGCAATCGTCGTTGTAACTTGCGCACCATGCGTCGCCGTTTTGTGCGTCGATACGCTGCGCAGTGCCCGTTTTGGCGCAGACCTCGAAATCGAGCGCGGACAAAGTGATTGCCGTCCCGTCTTTTACGGTGTCCGAAAGAGCGGAATTGATTTGGTCGCAAGTGGAGCGTTTGACCACACGAGTTGAAGTTTCCGATTGAGAATCGACGATTTTTCTGTCGTCTTTGACGATATAATTTATGAAATTCGAGGTGGCGAAAACGCCTTGATTTGAAAAGGTTGAATAGGCGTCGGCAATCGATTTTACGCTTACTCCGTCCGTCAATGCGCCCAGAGAAAGCGCGTAGTTTTTGTCGGAATCAAGGGGTGATATACCGAATTTCGAGAGATATTCGACGCTCGAATCCACTCCGATATAACTCATCGTTTTTACGCTGACACTGTTCATAGACTTTTTGATTGCTTGTCGTATCGTCGTTTCGCCGTAATACTTGCCGCCGTAATTGGAGGGAGAAAAGTCGCCGTAAGTTACCTTTTCGTCAACGATAGGAGTTGCGAGGGTGCAAGCGTTCATATCTATGGCGGGCGCGTAGACCGCAAGCGGTTTCAAAACGGAGCCTGCCTGACGTTTTACGTTGTAGGGAAGGTTCGACCAGTACGCAGATACGGCGTGTGCGCTATTGTCTAAAACTATTATCGCGCCGTTGATTTTATCGTTTGAATACATGCTCTCGTCAGCGCCGATTGCGGCTATTTTCGTTTGCAAGACCGAATCGACGTTGAGATAGATTTTGAGCGCGCTGTTTGAGAGTTCGTACTTGGTTATATTGAGTTTTTCGCACGCTTCGACAATTGCGTTTTTGATATATAAATCGTAAATCCGTTTGTTTAGATTGCTTGTTTTGCGGTCTGCAACGGCAAGCGGGGCGGATTGCGCGATACTGCACGCTTGCGAATCTATATAACCCTCGTTTTGCATGACTTTCAAAACGAGATTGCGCCTTTGTATCGAGTCGCTCTCCTCTGAAAACGGGGAATATTTTTTCGGATTCTTGACAGTGCCTGCAAGTGAGGCGCACTCGGAAAGCGATAAATCTTTGATATCCTTGTCAAAATAGAGCCGAGCGGCTTGCTTTGCGCCGTACGCTCCGCCTCCGAAATATATGACGGAGAGATACATGGCAAGAATTTCGTCTTTGGAATACTCCTTTTCGATATTGGAGGCGATTGCGATTTCCTTGAGTTTGCGACTAACCGTTTTTTCGTGAGTTAAGTGAGTGTTTTTGACGAGTTGTTGGGTTATGGTGGACGCACCCTCCTTGAGAGATTTCGACTTGATATTGTTGAAAAAAGCACCTACGATACGGATGGGGTCGTAACCTTTGTGCGTGTAAAAACGCTTGTCTTCGAGCGCAACGAAGGCGTTTTTTAAGTTTTGCGGTATATCGCTCGGATTTATATAATTTTCCTCCTCGTAGGGCAATTGATTGCCGTCCGTATCGAAAAACACCGGCGCGGCGGTTGCCGTGGGCAATAGATTTGCATCGGGTTTTTGGTTTTGCGCCCACAATGCGAACGCTCCGATTGCTACGCTAAGGCATAAAATCGGGGTGAAAAGGCATATAAATACCGCCGTCAAAATCTTGCGTTTGCGGCGTTTTTTCTGCTCGGGAGTGAGGTTTTTTAGGTTTTTGGATTTTTTCATCGAATTTATTATTGTTTTATCCGCTGAAATTATGTATAATAATTTTTTGATTAGAATACGTGCGAGCGCACGCGCATTATGCGCACGCTACGCAACGAGAAATAGAAATGCGAATATCACTCTGCGCTCGGCGCGGCTATATAAGGACACAAATGAATAAATTCTACAAAATCAACACCTACGGTTGCCAAATGAACGTACACGAAAGCGAGAAAATCGCAGGTATTCTCGAAAAAATGGGGTACGTCGATTGCCCCGAAAGCGAGAATCCCGACGTCATCGTTTTCAATACCTGCTGTATCAGAGATACAGCAGAAAGACGCGCACTCGGCAATATCGGCGTGACTAAAGCCGAAAAAAAACGCAATCCGAACCTTATACTCGCAGTCGTGGGCTGTATGCCGCAACAAGACGGCGTGAAAGAGAATATCAAGGAAAGATTCCCATACGTCGATATAGTGCTCGGCACTCGCAATATCTCCGCTCTAGAAAACGAGATCGAAAAAGTGATCGAGGGAAGAGGAAAAATCAAGAAACGCAGCGATAAAAAATACCGCTGTTTCGACGTGGAGCAACCCGCCGATTATCTCGATATAGACGAAAATACGCCGCAAACCCGCACGAGTTTTCCTAACGCGTGGGTCAATATCATCTACGGGTGCAATAACTTCTGCACATACTGCATCGTGCCCTACGTCAGAGGAAGAGAAGTGTCGCGCGATATGCAAAACGTGCTCGACGAGGTCAAAAAATGCGTGGACGAGGGTTATAAAGAGATTACGCTCCTCGGACAAAACGTAAACTCCTACGGAAACGACGTCGAGGACGAAAGTGTCAATTTCGCGAATCTATTGCGTGAGATCGACAAAATCGAAGGGGATTTCCGCATACGATTTATGACTTCGCACCCCAAGGATCTCAACGACGATATTATCGACGCTATGGCTTCGTCAAAACACGTCTGCCATAATCTGCATCTTCCTATTCAGGCAGGCTCGGATAAGGTGCTTGCAAATATGAATAGGAGATACGACAGCGAACATTATCTTGAAATTATCCGCAAACTGCGCGAGCGTATGCCCGATATCGGAATTACTACGGATATTATGGTCGGATTCCCGACCGAAACCGAAGAAGATTTTCAAGATACGCTCGAAATCGTCAGAAAAGTGCGCTATTCAAACGCTTTTACCTTCATATATTCGCCAAGAAAAGGTACGCCTGCCGCGAAAATGGAACAGATTCCGTATGCAGTCAAGCAAGAGCGTATCGCAAGGCTCATAAAACTTCAAAACTCCATAACAAAGGAAATTTCAAAGACGTATATCGGGAACGTGTACCGTGTGCTGTGCGAGGACGTCGCGCCTAAACTCGACGGTATGGTTTGCGGCAGAGAGGACGGCGGTAGGCTCGTAACGTTCGAGGGATCGAAGGACGATATCGGAAAGTTTTTCGACGTAAAAATCACCGAATCAAAATCAGCATCGCTCTTCGGGCATAAGGAGGAAGTATGAATATCGACAGAGAAAAATTATCGCCGATGATGAAAAGATATTTTCAAATCAAGGACAATTATCCCGATTGCCTGCTTTTCTTCCGCCTCGGTGACTTCTACGAGATGTTTTTCGACGACGCCGTGACCGCTTCGAGAGTGCTCGATCTCACCCTTACGGGCAGAGATTGCGGCCTCGACGAGCGCGCGCCTATGTGCGGAGTGCCGTATCACGCAGTGGATAACTATATCCGCAGGCTAATCGAAAACGGATATCGCGTCGCTATATGCGAGCAGTTGAGCGACCCCGCTACCTCGAAAGGACTCGTGGATAGGGACGTCGTGAGAGTGGTGTCGAGCGGTACGGTTATGGAAGAGGATATCCTCGACGAGAAAAAATCCAACTATCTGTGCTCGATTTTCTCTAATCCGACGGCGTTCGGAATCGCCTGGACGGATATTTCTACGGGTGAGTTCGACGTGTACGAGTACTCGGGAGAGGACTACCTCGAAAGACTTTCATATATACTCGGAAGTATCTCTCCGAGCGAAATTATCTGCAACGAGGACTTTTTGAGCAAGTACCAAAAGGTCAAATTTTTCATTTCTAACGAGAAACGTCCGCATTGCTATCACGATTTTGCATACAACGTTTCGACCGCTACGAGAAAGATTCTGTCCGCTTTTAAGGTCAGTACGCTCGAAGTGTTTGAACTCGAGGGCAAAAACTGCGCGATAAGCGCGACGGGCGGACTTCTCGAATACCTCGCTCAAACCCAAAAGAGAAGCCTCGGTCAATTGACGAAAATCGCGTTTTTGCACGATAAGTCGTTTATGATGCTCGATAACGCCACGAGAAGAAATCTCGAATTGACCCAAAGAGCAAGGGACGGGAAAAGACAAGGATCGCTGTTGTCCGTGCTCGATAAAACCGCTACCGCTATGGGCGCAAGGACGCTCAAACGGTGGATCGAACAGCCGCTTCAAGACGCCGACGCCATAAATAAACGACTCGACGCACTCGAAGATCTGATGCGTTCAAAAGCGCTTCGCGAAAGAATCGGGGAATCGTTCTATTCCGTGCGCGACCTCGAAAGACTTAACGGCAGACTCGCATACGGCAACGCTTCGCCTAAAGATTTGCTCTCGATAAGCGATACGCTCGAGGCTATTCCGCAAATCAAGCAAATGCTTTCGGGCGCTACGAGCGCGATGGTCAAGGGAATCAACAAGGCGTTATATTCGCTCGAGGGGGTGTGCCAAACCCTGCAAAGCGCACTCGACAGAGATGGCGTGAACAGTTACAAAAACGGCGGATTCGTCAAAAAAGGGTACGACGAAACTCTCGACCAAATGAGAGATATCAAAACTTCCGCTAAAGATTGGCTCGCCGAGCTCGAAGCAAGAGAAAGAGAAGAAACGGGAATCCGTACGCTTAAAGTCGGGTATAACAGGGTGTTCGGATACTATATCGAAGTGTCGAAATCTTTTACGGATAAAGTGCCGTATCGCTACGAGCGTAAGCAAACTCTCGTGAACGGCGAAAGATACATAACCGACGAACTTAAACAACTCGAAGAAAAAATCCTCTCCGCAGAGTCAAACGCTTCCGCGCTCGAAGATAAAATATTTGCTGAACTGAAAAATCTGTGTTTCGAGAACCTTGCAAAACTCCAATCGGACGCACAGGCACTCAGCACGCTGGATTGTCTACTTTCGCTTGCGAACGTGTCGGTGGCAAACAAGTACGTCAAGCCCGAAATCAACAAAAAAATCAAGTGTATCGATATTGAAGAGGGCAGACACCCCGTCGTCGAAACGTTGCTCGAAAGAGGAGCGTACATCCCAAACGATACCGTGCTTGACGATACCGACAACCGTACGATGATTATCACCGGTCCGAATATGGCGGGTAAATCTACGTATATGCGACAAGTGGCAATCATTACGCTTATGGCGCATATCGGCTGCTACGTGCCTGCAAAATCAGCGAAAATCGCTCTCACCGACCGTATTTTTACGAGAATCGGCGCAAGCGACGACTTGAGCGGCGGACAAAGTACGTTTATGGTTGAGATGATCGAAGTCGCAACCATTCTCAATTATGCAACCTCGTCAAGTCTGCTCATTCTCGACGAAATCGGAAGAGGTAGTTCTACATTCGACGGATTGTCGATTGCATGGGCGGTGCTCGAGTATATAACAAAAAATATTAAGGCGAAAACTCTGTTTGCAACGCACTTCCACGAACTGACCGAACTCGAAGATCTCGAAGGCGTGAAAAACTACCGTGTGCTTGTGAGCAGAGCAAACGACACGATCGTGTTCCTGCACAAAATCGTAAGGGGAGGTGCATCGCAAAGTTTCGGTATAGAAGTTGCATCTCTTGCAGGCGTGACGAAAGCGGTTATCGACCATGCAAAGAGCATAATGCATTCTCTCGAAGAGGATTCAAAGAACAGAGATACAAACGAAATGCTTTTGAACTCGGCAAAGAAAAACGTCACGGCGCAGGTGAGTTTGTTTGACAGCGAAGCAAGCAAAATCGAACAGCAAATCAGAGATATCGACGTGGATAATCTGACACCGCTTCAAGCATTGACCGTGCTTTGCGACCTAAAAAAGCAACTTGATGAATAAAACAATTATAAAAAACCGCGTTATTTAGAGTGGTTTGGAGTGAATATGAGCAAAATTAACGTTCTTGAACCTAACGTTTTCAATATGATTTCGGCAGGGGAAGTGGTTGAAAGACCGTCCTCAGTCGTCAAAGAACTCGTTGAAAACTCGATCGACGCAGGCGCAAGCGAAGTGTCGATATACGTTGAAGACGGCGGAATCCGCAAGATTCAAGTCAGTGACAACGGTATCGGCATCGAAAAAGATGATATGCGCAAGGCGTTTTTGCCGCACGCAACGAGCAAACTGAAAAATATCGTGGATCTCGATTCGCTTTCGACTCTCGGTTTCAGAGGCGAGGCTCTTGCGAGCATATCGTCGGTGAGCGAAGTTTCTATGTCGTCAAAGAGTAAAAACGCAAATTCCGCATCGAGAATTATGCTTTCGGGCGGGAAAGTAACTTTTGAGGGAGAGGATTCGAGGGCTGAAGGCACTGTCATTAACGTTGAAAATCTGTTTTTCAATACGCCTGCTCGTCTTAAATTTCTAAAAAAGGGCGTAAGTGAACTCAATTATATAAAAGATACGGTTAGAATGCTGATTTTGGCAAATCCGTCAGTCAGAATCACGCTTTCGGACGAAGACGGCGTAGTTCTGACGAACGAAGGCGGCGCACTCGTTGACGCAATATATTCAGTGTACGGCGCAAAAACCGCCGATAACCTTATCGAAATCACGGATAACACTGTGGGGAGCATTAAGGTTGCGGGATTCACGTCTAAAGTGGATTTCGTTAAATCGAACAGAACCTATCAAACGATTATCGTCAACGGAAGAGCAGTTGAGGATCAGACGATTCAAACTGCCGCCGAAAAAGCGTACTCGGAATTTCTGATGAAGAGAACTTATCCGATGTTCGTGCTCGATATTCTGATGCCGTTCGACGACGTTGACGTCAACGTTCATCCGTCAAAGACGGAAGTCAGATTCAGAGATAAACACGCCGTTTTCAGCGCGGTGTATCACGCGCTCAAGAACACGATAAACGCAAGTTTGCAAAACGTTGCTTTTGGATTCGACGTGTCTAAAAACGAAAGTGAAAACGGCGAAAATGCCACTAAACAGACGAATTTTGCGACGAATAGCGAGAGAATTGCCGAAGAAAAACCTCGTGCGACTTTTTCTCAAACGAGCATCGATACGTCAAAACTTTTCAGTGGAAAAACCGTGCCGAAAAACTATTTCGGATTCGAATTCCAAAGCTCGAAAAAAGAAGATTCGTTGCTTAACGAATCTCATTTCAGCAAGCCATCGGATCTTGATTTTGCGAATAGTTCAAGCGATAAAAAGTTTGAAAACGAAATTGCTTCGGACGTTGAATCAACGCGTATTGAAGAAAATAACGCGCAATCGGAGTGCAAAAACGACGAGCCGTACGAAGTTTTCGACGGCAAAATCGTTGGACAAATTTTCGATACTTACATCATCTGCGAGCGCGGAGATCTTGTTTACCTCATCGATCAACACGCCGCTCACGAGAGGATTCTGTACGACAGAATCGTCGAAAATTTCAACGTCGAACGTAAGCAACCGCTGCTGATTCCGTTCAAACTGAATATGACGGGTGAGGAATGTGAATATTTCGAGAGAATCATTCCGAATCTCGAAAAACTCGGATTCGATATCGAGAAAAGCGGGAACGCTTATCTTATCAACGCTGTTCCGGAACCCGTTGCGCAAGTCAATTTCTCAATATTCTTCGCAGATTTGTTTGCCAACATGACAAGCGAAAACGAACTTACGCTTCAAGGTCTGTTGAAAGACAAACTCTGCCAACAGGCGTGTAAAGCCGCAATCAAAGGCGGTCAGTCGCTTTCAAGACCGCAAATCGAGAGAGTCGTTAAGTACTACGTCGACGAAAACGGCAATCTTCCGACTAAATGTCCGCACGGCAGACCGGCTGTCGTTGCATTCAGCGCAAAAGATATCGAAAAACTCTTTAAGCGTATCGTCTGAGCGCAGGACTTGAAAGACTTTGTGACACGGTTGCATTGTTATATAAGGAATATATATAAGGATAATATGTAAATAATCAATATATAAGCAATATATACGCAACCGGCGCGGTTTTGAATCGCATCTTAAAGCAACGATGAAACGTATGAAAAAAGTGTATCCGCCGATTTATATCGCAGGTCCGACGGCGTCGGGGAAATCCGATCTCGCCGTGAAACTCGCCTCAAAATTCGACAGCGTGATTATTTCTGCCGACAGTATGCAGATATATCGAACGCTGGATATCGGCACGGCAAAAGAAGATTCGAGCGTGCGAAATAAAATTCCGCATAAACTCATCGACGTCGTAGATCCGTGCGACGAATTTTCGGTTGCAGAATTTGCTCGTATGGCTAAAATCGAAATCGAAAACGCGCAAAACGAGGGCAAATTGCCAATAATCGTGGGCGGAACGGGGCTGTATTTCGAGGCGCTGCTTTATCCGATGAGTTTTGCGGGTACGAATAAAAACGAACAGTTGCGTGAAAAACTGCAAGCCGAACTCGAAGAAGTCGGAGCGCACGCTATGCATCAAAAACTCGCCGAACTCGACCCCGAAAGCGCAAACAGACTTCACGAAAACGATACAAAACGCGTAATTCGCGCGCTTGAAATAGTTTTGTCCACGGGAAAAACGCTGTCCGAATCAAAGGACGAGCGCGAAAAACCCGACGTGATTATGGTTGCGCTAAACGCCGACCGTAACCTTCTGTACGAAAGAATCAATCGCCGAGTCGATAAAATGTTCGAGCAAGGACTCGTGGACGAGGTTCTCGGCGTCGGAGATTTTTCATATCAATCAATGCAGGCAATCGGCTATAAAGAGTTTGCAAACTGCAACTATACGAAAATCGACGGGAAATACGTCGTCGATGAGAACGAACTCGCCGAAATCAAGGATAAAATCAAGCAACATTCTCGAAATTACGCCAAACGACAACTCACTTGGTTCAGAAAATACGATTTCGTCAAGTGGTTCGATATAAGCGACGGCGACGGCGCAATCGAGTATATCTCGCAAAAAATCCGAGAAAAAACCGCGAAATAATCTAAAATCCGTCGTGAACAATCTGCAAAATCACGATAAAATCTGAAAATAATACACTAAAAGGCATAAATTTATGGACAAAATTACGGCAAAAAATTTGCTCGCCAAATGCGAAACCGAACTGAAAGATCAGTTCGCAAGACTTGACGATATCGCACTTTATAATCAGAAAAAGGTGCTCGACGCATACAAAAATCAAGCGATTCAGGCTCGCCATATGTTCGGAACGACCGGTTACGGCTACGACGATATCGGCAGAGATACGCTTTGCAGGCTCTACGCCGACGTTTTTCACGCAGAAAGCGCGATCGTTTCGCCTAATATCGTTTCGGGAACGCACGCTTTGACGCTGATGCTGTTTGGCGTTTTGCGCCCGGGCGACAAACTTTTGGCGGTGTCCGGAATGCCTTACGATACGCTTACGGACGTGATTTCGGCCGAAAATAAAGGTTCGTTGCGTGATTTCGGCGTTAAATTCGACAAAATCGACTTGAAAACGAACCCCGATTTGACTCCCGAATTCGACTTTGAAGCCATCGAAAAAGCGCTTAAATCCGAGAAAATCAAAGCCGTTTTTGCCGCAAGAAGCCGCGGATACAGTCTTCGCCAAGCTATCAGCGTCGAAAACGTGGCAAAACTCATCGAATTTGTCAAAAAAATCAGCCCCGAAACGCTCGTTTTGATCGATAACTGCTATGGCGAATTCGTCGAAAAAATCGAGCCTACGGACGTCGGCGCGGACCTGATTGCAGGCTCGCTTATCAAAAATATCGGTGGCGGAATCGCGCCTACTGGCGGATATATCGCAGGAAAATCCGCTCTCGTCGAGCAGGTTTCCTACCGTTTAACCGCGCCGTCGCTCGGCATGGAAGAAGGCTCGTACGCATACGGTTATTTGCCGTATTATCAAGGGCTGTTTCTTGCGCCGTCTGCCGTCAAAAACGCGCTCAAAGGCTCGCTTTTGTTTGCAAAAACGTACTCAAAACTCGGTTTTGAAACCCTTCCGCGCGACGAGATGAAGCCTTACGATATCGTGACGAGCATTAAACTCGGTTCTGAAGACAAATTAATTGATTTTTGCGGCGCGATTCAGGAAATTTCGCCGATCGACAGCAACGTCAAACCGATGCCGTGGGATATGCCGGGCTACCAAAATCAGGTCATTATGGCCGCGGGCGCTTTCGTGCAAGGCTCGTCAATCGAATTGAGCGCAGATTCGCCGATCAAAGAGCCGTATATCGTTTACGTTCAAGGCGGCTTAACCTACGAACATGCGTATCTCGCCGTTTTGCATACGCTGGAATGCCTCAAGTTTTGACGGGGTTTTCGGACAAAATCGGTCGGACAAAATCGGGTCGTACGAATAGAATTTTTAACGGTAAAACCGACGGGATTATCGCAAGATTTCGCAACGAAATAACAACGTGATAATTCATCCGCAAAGAAAACAGCAAAATCAACGGTAAAGACAACCGGATTTCAAGCCGACAAATCGATAGTAAAACAAGCGGTAATATCGGGTGAATTGTCAAGTATTATCTAAAATTAAAATCTGACTTTTGAATTTGAATATAACGCAATTTGACGGTCAATATGTCAGGTGAATCAAAATGCGCAATCGCAATCAAAGCGCAAATTGATTTTACAAAATTTTGCTGCACATTTATATAATCCTCTATTTAGAGGTGTTTTTATCACTTTCTCTGCGTAAAGCCTGTATTTTGCGAATAGTTTATATGCGGGTCAAATTGTATAATTCACTGCAAAATCGGAGATTTTTCAACAAAGATTGATTTTTGAAATTGCATCTTGAATTATCCCCTTGTTGCTGATATAATTTATCGGTGTTGATTTTCCGAAATAATACTCCTTAAACGAGGAAAAATATATGACGCTATATCACGGTTCTGACAAAAACGGATTGACTACTCTTCGTCCGTATATTTCCGATCACGGAAAACCTTACGTGTATTTTACCGATTGCTTTAACCTTGCCGTCATGTATGCCGCTAAAAATCCGATCAATACTTATTGGTTCAAAGACGGTGTTTTGCATTACGACGAATACTTTGAGGGTCAATTTGAGGCTTTGCACGACGGGAAATCGGGCACGATTTACGGCTATGACGGAACGCTGACGAAATATGAAAGAATGCCGTGGGTGTATCTGTCGGAAACGGCGGTTGACGTTTGCGCTGTGACTCATATCGATAATATTTACGAATATCTGAATGAACTCGTCACAAAAGGAGATATTGCTCTTCACTCCTACAACGATTTTTCCGACAAGGCGAAGGAATTTCATTTGTCACAAATCCGCAACGAGATAGTTTGCAATAATCTGATTGACAAGCCCGACGATTCGTACGCTGTTTTTATGCAAACATATTTCCCGACCGTGTGGAAAAGCGTTTTGATTGAAAATCGTTAACGCATTTTGATGGTTTGAAGAGAAAAAACCGCTAAAACAGCGGTTTTTTAGATGGATTTGTGTGGTCTTTTGGTGTTGTGTTGATCGATTTGATAGTCAATTGCTTGTCGATTTATAGTCAGGGATTGACGATTTATAGTCAGGCTGCTTACAGATTTGTAGTCAGGCGTTTATCGAGCGATCGTAGCAGTCCTTCATATAGAGCGAATCGAACATTTGCGTACCTGCGGATTCGCTGAGGATATGCGGAGTCAGATTGTTTTTGACGATGACTTCGCAAAGCGGCTCGAACTCAGGGCCGTAGACGTTGTCGGCAAAAGTGAGATGCTTGATCTCCCCTTTCGCCCCGTACATTATTTTGCTGAAATGCACGTGCATATTCTTGGTTTTTTCCTCGCCGAGTCCGTCAAACATATCGTCGATTATCCGTTGAAAGTCGTCTGCCGTCTTTAATGCGCCACCCCATAGACTGTTGACGTGACCGAAATCGACGCAAGGATAGACGTTGGGTGCAAGTTTGCAAAGTTCGATGACTTCTTTTACCGTGCCGATTTGCGCTTGTTTGCCCATGGTTTCGGGACATACGATAAGGTCGTCGTCACCGTTTTGCTTTATTGCATCGAGCGCACGGGCAAAATTGTCAAGGGTTCGTGCAAACGCTTCGTTGCGAGGTTGTTTGCCTTCGGCACCCGGATGAAATACGCATCTTTGACCGTGAAAGTGTCTGAGCGCTTTGAGAGAACTCGTCAGATAATTTATTGAATTGTCGGCTTTTTCCTGCTCGACGGACGCAAAATTGATGAAATAAGGCGCGTGAACGCTGATTTCGATGTTGTATTTGTCCGACTCCTCACCTATTGCCTCGGCGGTTGCTTCGCCGATGCGAACGCCTTTGCCGAAGGAATACTCAAAAAGGTCGAGTCCTTTTTCACTCAACCACTTGGGCATCTGCAAGGTTGCGGTGAGTCCGTCTTTTGTGAATTGTTCGTCGTGTCCGGAAGGTCCGAACAATGCTTTTTCGTGGGATTTTATCATATATACCCTCGCTTTATTTGAAATATACATTTTGATTTATTTCAAATATAGATTTCGCTTTTTATTTCAAATTTGCGTCGGTTCTGTCAATACGTTGCATAACGGCTTGATATCGTAGCCGTTGAGGATTGCGATTGAGTTTTTCTCGTCAAGGTCGAGTTGCGCACGCAAGTCGTTTTGCGAGACAAACTTCTTGATATCACGCATTTTTTTGATGAAATACACCGTGATTTCTTTGCCGTAGACGTCGCTTTGAAAATCGATTATATAGGTTTCGACGGAAACAGAATCGTCAGAAAACGTGGGTTTCGTGCCGACGTTGGTCATTGATTTGTAAATCTTGCCGTCGATTTCGCAAAAAGTCGCGTATATGCCGTTGCAAAGCGGCAATCTCGCCGCGTCGGGCAAAATATTGGTTGTGGGAAAGCCCATTCCCGTGCCTTTGTGGCGTGCGTGAACGACTTGTCCGCTAATAAAATACGGAATTGCCAAAAACTCGTTTAAGGCATCGACCTGTCCGTTTTTTACGTAATTTTTGAGAGTTGAAGTGGAAATTTTCTCACCGTTGGCGGTTTCAAAAGGCACGACCTCCAAATAGATGCCGTTTTCAACACAAAAACTTCTGAGCGTTTCGATATTGCCTTTGGCAAATCGTCCGAAGGTGTAATCTGCTCCGACAAAAATGGCTTTTACGTTAAAATTTGACGTCAAAGCGTGTAAAAACTCGAGCGGCGACATATCTGCAAACGATTGATCGAAGTGAGCGCCGACGACTACGTCCAAACAGCATTTGTCAAGGACTTTTACTCTGTCGTCAAACGTGTATATCTGCTTCTCTTTGCCGAAAGTCAAGTTGGGATCGTTGACGAAGGTCAAAAGCGCACTTTTCGTGCCGTGAATTCGAGAATAGGAAATCGCAGACCTGACGAGTTTCTCGTGGCCTTTGTGAATGCAATCGAAGAATCCGAGCGAAACCGCTATCGGAGCGTCGAATTTGTGATTGAAATCAACAACTCGTATGCTCATAACCCCTCTCAAAGTCTCGTTTTCATACGCAATAAACCGTCTTTGCAAGTCGCTATGCCGAGCACATCACCGTCGCATTCCACGACGAAATCGTCTTTGGGCGCATCTTGCAATCTGATTGCGACTCCGTTGAGAACTTTGCTCTTTTGATCGTCTGAAAGTTGAATCCGCTCAAAAGATTTTAGTGCGGAATCTATATTTTTCAAATATCTAATCGGTTCTTTTTCAAAATCAGATAAAGAAACAGAATCGGAAAGTCGAAAATCTCCGCTTTTGATTCGCTGTATCGACGACATATACGCAAGAGTATTCAATCTTGCCGCAAGGTCTCTTGCGATCGAACGAATATACGTTCCGCTCGAACACGCTATTTCAAAGGCGTATTCGTTTTTCTGTAAAGAATACGGATTGCCGCATACGTCGTTATCGACAAGTTTTGCGTAGTAAATCGTCACTTTTTTCGGTTTCAAATCGACTTCTATGCCTGCTCTTGCCAAGTCGTAGGCTCTGACTCCTCCGACGGATTTTGCCGAGTATTGCGGCGGTATTTGCTCTACTTCACCGCAAACGCTATCGAGCGCAAGCGCAATCTCTTCTTTGCTCGGAATCATGTCGCAAGTTGCGGTCACTTTTCCCATGCAATCGAGAGTGTCGGTGGTTTGTCCGAAAACGAAAGTCGCGCGATACACCTTGACTTTTTGCTGCATATAATCAAAAAGCCTCGTTGACGTACCAACCGCAATCGGCAAAACGCCCGTGCCTATAGGGTCGAGTGTGCCGAGATGACCGACTTTTTGCTTTTCGCCGCTGACTCTGCGCAATATTCCGCGCACTTTTACGACGACGTCGCTCGAAGTCATGCCTGAAGGTTTGTTGATATTGACGAAGCCTTTCATATATATGGTTTTGGTATTTTGTGAAAATACCGCTTTAGATTCTGTCTTTTGCAAGTTTCGTGAGTTTTTCGACGATATCCTCGAGATAGCCGTTGACTCTGCAACCTGCCGCAAGCCTGTGCCCTCCACCGCCAAACTGCATTGCGATATCCGCCGCGTCTACGGGGTCTTTGCTCCGTATGCTGAGTTTGAAATTCCTCTCGCCGACTTGGGAGAGCGCATACGCGACTTTGACGCTGTCGACGTTGATAAGTTCGGAAACGATACCTTCTGTATCGTCGCTCGTTGTGCCCGTTGCCTCGAAGTCTTCTTTCATAAAGAATATAAATGCGATTTGCTCGTCAACGAGTTTTGCCTTTGCCAACGCTCTGCGTTTGAGGTTGAATTTTTGCGTGCTTTCACTGCTGTACGCTTTGTAAATCACCTCTTGCGGATCAAAATCGTACTCGAGCAACTTGCAAGCAATCTCGTGAGTGCGTCTCGTTACGTTCGAATATGAAAAACAACCGGTATCGGTGACGATGCCGCAAAACAGCGACTTAGCAACCGTATCGTCTATCGCTTTCATATATTTCAAAAGTTCAAAAACGATTTCGGCGCAAGCGCTTGCGTCTTTGTCAACGAGGCAAAGCGAGGCAAATCTCTCAAAAGACTTGTGATGATCAATTGCTATCTGTTCTTTTGCCGACAAAAACGACTTCATACATTGACCTAAACGGTCAACGGCACTCGAATCAATGCTTATGGCAAGTTCGTGCACGCTTTTTTTTGGGAAATCGATATCTTGACTATACGGCAAAAATTTATATTTTTCGGGAACGAGAGAATCGCAATACGCACTCACGTTTTTACCCGCGTTTTTGAGTGCGGCGTACAGCGCAAGCATACTGCCCAGTGCGTCGCCGTCGGGTTTTGTGTGACAATAAAGCGCAATATCGTTTGCACGGCTTATCTTCTTGGAAATTTCGTGAAGAACGTCGTTCATTTGCTCTGCTCGTCTTGCTCGTTTTGCGCGTTTTCGGCTCTTTGCTCGTCCTGTTTCTTGATTTGATTGAGGATCTCGTCGATTTTGATGCTGTAATCGACGCTGTCGTCAATGAGGAAATTCAGTTCGGGCAAAAGCCTGATCTGCACGCTGTCTTTGAGCATGTTGCGAATAAACGTCTTGGAGCGGCAAACGGTGTAATACGCCTCTTGCCTCTCCTCGTCGCTGTTTGCGTATATCGACAAATACACTTTTGCGTATTTAAGGTCGGGCGTGGTGTAAAGTTTGGTCACGCCGATTATAGCATTGTGAAGACGCGGGTCTTTCACGTCTTCGGCAATGATTTTGGTGATTTGTCTGGCGAGTTCGGAATTGACTCGCTCCATTTTAATTTTCATCCGTTCTCTCCATAGTGAAGGCTTCGATGACGTCGTCTACTTTGACGTCTTGGAAGTTGGACAACATTATGCCGCAATCAAAGTTCTTCGCCATTTCTTTGACATCGTCTTTGCCGTGGCGCAAGGACGCGATTTCGCCCGTGTATTCGACTTTGCCGTTGCGGATAAGTCTTGCTTGCGCTCCTCTGACGACTTTGCCGTCGACGACGTGGCAGCCTGCAATCGTGCCGACTCCGCTGATCTTGAAGAGTTCACGCACTTCGGCAGAACCGAGTACGACTTCTCTGAACTTGGGATCAAGCATACCCTTGACTGCTTTTTCAATGTCTTCGATTGCGTTGTAGATGATATTGTAGAATCTGATATCGATTTTCTTTTGCGCCGCAAGTTGCTTTGCGTTGCTGTCGGGGCGAACGTTGAATCCGATGATGATTGCGCCCGAAGTTTCTGCAAGCAAGACGTCGCTTTCTTTGATTCCGCCGACTGCGGCGTGAATGATATCGATATTGACTTCTTCGTTGCCGAGTTTGGCAAGAGATTGTTTGACTGCTTCGACCGAGCCTTGTACGTCCGCTTTGATGATGAGTTTGACGGATTTGAGTTCGCCTTTTGAAATTCTGTCAAACAGGTCGTTGAGCGAAACGGAAGTTGACTCCGTCTGACTTGAGGCGAGTTTGAGTTTTCTTTCCTCTGCGAGTTCTCTTGCAAACTTCTCGTCAGCAACGACGTCGATTCTGTCACCCGCTTCGGGAACGTCGTCCCAACCCGTGACCGATACCGGCATGGAAGGTCCTGCTTTCTTGACTTTTCTGCCTTTGTCGTCGATCATTGCGCGGATCTTGCCGGTGCAAGTGCCTGCAACGACGTTATCTCCGACGTGCAACGTACCCGTTTGAACGAGGATAGTTGCAATTTTGCCGAGTCCTTTGTCGAGTTTTGCCTCGATAATAGTACCTCTTGCGTTTCTGTCGGGATTTGCACGCAATTCTTCGACTTCGGCACGGACGAGGATTTGTTCAAGCAAATCTTCAACGCCCATACCGGTTTTTGCCGATACGCGAACGACGGGAGTGTCGCCGCCCCATTCTTCGGGAGTTACGCCGTTTTCTGCAAGTTGAGAAAGAACTCTGTCGGGATTCGCGCCCGCTCTGTCCATCTTGTTCATCGCAACGATGATGGGAACGTTTGCTTGCTTTGCATGGCTGATTGCCTCAAGAGTCTGAGGCATAACGCCGTCGTCAGCCGCTACGACCAAAATCGCAATATCGGTGACTTGCGCGCCGCGAGCACGCATCGAAGTGAACGCTTCGTGTCCCGGCGTGTCGAGGAACGTGATCGGATTGCCCTTCAACGATACCGTGTACGCGCCGATATGTTGCGTGATTCCGCCTGCTTCGCCGCCCGTGACGTTCGACTTTCTGATATAGTCGAGAAGCGACGTTTTGCCGTGGTCGACGTGTCCCATAATGGTGACGACAGGCGGACGAGGAACGAGATTTTCAAGTTCTTCTACGTCGTCGACTTCAAGTTGCGCTATGAGCGTATCTTCAAGCGTGACGTCGGGTTTGTATTCGAGTTTAATGCCGAATTCGTCGGCAACGAGTTCCGCAGTGGCAAAATCGATGCTGTCGTTTATGGTCTTCATTATGCCGAGCACGAAGAGCGTTTTGACGATTTCAGCCGCGGATTTGCCGATCTTTTCGCTCAAAGTCTTGATGGAAACGGGATCGGTGGTGATGACTGCGTTTTCAATGATGACCGTCGCGCTGTTGCCTCCGCCTCTGTTTTTGTTGACTTTGTAATTGCGTACGATGGCTTCGCCGTCTTCGTCATAGGAAATTCTGTCGTCGACGAGATAGCCCCTCTTCATAAGAGCACGCTTGTTCATCGTCGATTTATCGTCGAATTTGCTTGAACCCGAGTTGGAATTCTGTTTGCCGCCTTTGCCCTTTTGCGCAGCAGGTTTAGGAGGAAATTGCTGTGCGGCGTTGGCTACGCTTGCAGACGACGACGGACGTCTTAATCCGTTTTGACCTTGACCTTGGCCTTGCGGTCTTTGTCCTTGATATCCGCCTTGATTTTGTTGCGGCTTCGGACCTCTGGGTTGTTGATATCCGCCCTGTCCGAAAACGCGGGTTTGTACCTTCGGCTTCGGCGTCGGCGGAACGTAAATTCTGCGGACTTCGCCGTTGGGTAGAATCTCGGGGTTCTCCTGCGCAAGTTCAAAGGGAGTTTTGGGCACTACCGTAACGTGCGGTTTCTTGGTCACGTCTTGTTTTTTCTCCTCCGCTTTGGGAGCGACGGGCTCTGCCTTTTTCTCTTCCTTCTTCTCTTCCTTTTGAGGAGCGGGAGCAGGTTGCGGCTTTTTCTCTTCGCTGACGGCGGGAGTCGGTTTTTCTTCTTTTTCGACTTTCGCTTCCGCATCCTTCGCTACTTCCGCAACGGGCTTTTCTTCGGATTTATTTTGGATTTCCTTTTCTATCTCTTTCTCTTTTTCGTCGAAAACGGCTTTTTCGTTCGCTCTTGCTTCCTCTTTCGCCTTTTCGATTTCGGCGGCTTTTTGCGCAAGTTCGTCACGCTTTGCCTTGATTGACGCCATTATAACGGCGGCTCTCGATTTCTGACGAGAGATATTCTCGGTAAGTTCAACCAACTTGGTCGCCTTGTACTCGCCGAGCATTTTTACGGAATCCACGTTTGCTTCTTTTTTGATTTCGGGCATATTCACCTCAATACTCCGACAACGGCTTTTGCCAGACTGTCGTTCGTTATCGCGATAGCGTTGACGCCTTCTCTGTGCAACACTTCGCATAGACCGTCCACGATAAACACGGGACAATCACCAATCTTTCTCAATATCCTTTCTTTGTACTTATCGCTTGCCGAAGACGATACGAGCACCACTTTTGCGAGATGAATCTTCTCGCAAATTATATCTTCGCCGTATAGCACCGAGCCCGAGCGTTGCGCAAGCCCGACGTAAGCACCGATTTTACTCATTTATCTCTCCGTATATCTCGTCGCCTACGTTGCTTTTGAACGCGGCGTTGAGCATCTTTTTCTTGATAAGTTTGCTTGTGCAATCTTCGCTCCCGTGAACCCATACGCCTCTGCCGTCCGCTTTTTGAGTGCGGTCAAGCGCGACTTTTCCGTCTGCCGTTTTGACGAATCTGAGCATTTCCGATTTGTCGGAGTGCTCCTTGCAGACGATACATTTTCGAGTGTTCTTGGGATGAGACATTTTATTCACCTTGCACTTCTTGCTCGTCGACTTTGAGCGTGGAATAGGGCTTGACGTCTATCTTCCAACCGGTAAGTTTTGCCGCAAGACGTGCGTTTTGACCGCTTCTGCCGATTGCAAGCGAGAGTTTCTCGTCGGGAACGATGACTTTTGCGTTCTTCTCTTCCTCGTTGATGGAAACCATAAGCACTTGCGCAGGCGAAAGCGCGCGAGCAATATATTCGATGGGATCGTCGCAATACTCGATAACGTCGATCTTCTCGCCGCCGAGTTCCGCTACGACCGCGTTGACTCTCACGCCCTTGTTGCCGATGCAACTGCCGACTGCGTCGACATTGGGATCTTCGCTCGAAACCGAAAGTTTGGTGCGGAATCCTGCCTCGCGGACGATGCTGTTGATTTTGACGAGTCCTGCTTTGATTTCGGGAACTTCAAGTTCGAAAAGTCTGCGGACGAAGCCTGCCGAACTTCTCGATACTACGACTTGCGCGCCGTGCAAACCGTCGCGGATCTTCTTGACGTAAACTTTGATCACGTCGTTGACGTTGTACGTCTCGGTGGGAACTTGGTCTTGTTGCATCATCACGCCTTCCATTTGCGTGCCGGTGATTTCAACGTAAACGGTGTTTCCTTCCTTTCTTCTGACGATTGCGCTGAGGATTTCGCCCGTGCGCTCGCTCATTTCGTTGAGAACGAGTTCTTTCTTATAATCGTTGATGCGTTGCAAAATGACTTGCTTTGCCGTTTGCGCCGCAATACGAGAAAAGTCCTTGGGCGTGATGTCTTCGATGACTACGTCGCCGACTTTGTACTTTTTGTCGATGTCTTGCGCGTCTTCAAGAGAAATTTGCGACTCTTCGTCTTCGACTTCTTCGACGACGAGTTTGTGCGCGTAAACTTTGTAGGTCATCTTTTCTTCGTTCAAACGAACGGAAATCTGACTTGCAAAGCCGTATTCCTTCTTGTACGCAGAAACGAGTCCCGCTTCGATGGATTCGATCATCGACTCTTTGGGAATGCGTTGTTCCTTTTCAAGATCGTCTAATGCTTGAAAGAACTCTTTGTTTATCATTGTTTTGTCCTCCTAAAACCTGACGTACGGTTGTACTTTGGTCAATAAATTTCGTTGTATTTTCGTTTCCTTCGGATTTTTTCCGTCGGTTTTTATCGTTATACTCTCGCCATCAAACGCTACGAGCGTTCCGTGCGATTTCTTCTTGTTCGTGTCGAAAATCTCGATTTCGGTGTCGAGCGCGCGGCGGAAATCGTCGTCGGTCACGATTTTTCTGTCAAGACCTTGCGAGGATACGTTAAGAACGTAGTCTTCGTCAAATTCGTCTTCGATTGCGTCGAGTTTTGCGGATAATACGTTGTGCACCTTCTCGCAATCGTTGAGGTCGATCCCCTCTTTTTTCCACAAAAGCGCTTCGACGACGGGCTTGCCGTACTGCTTGTAAAACGCAACGTCTACGAGTTCGACGTTTTCGTCTGCCTCTTGCACCGCTTCGAGCGCAAGATTCTTCACTTTTTCACGGAGTTCAACCGAGATTTCGCTTGCCATATTCACCTCTTTGGGCCGATTTTGTCGAATCGCCCCTTCTAAAACAAAGAGTGAGCCGTCGCTCACTCTAGTAAGGTTTTACTATAGTATTTAAATATTAACATATAAAAAGTATTGTTGCAAGCGTTTTGAGCCGATAATGCAAAATATATTTATATATTTTTCCCGAAAGTCGAGAATTGCTGCATTTTGATTGCGAAAATGCGAATTTCGTTTTTATAGTGAATAAGTTACGTTGCAGTTCGCGCGCAAACGGGTGACGTTACATTCTCTTTGCTATCTCTTGCAATGCGCCGAAAGTGGCGTAAACGTCGCTCATCGCTCTGTGCGCGTTTTCGTGAGAGATGCCGTAGGCTTTGGATATGGTTTCGAGTTTGCAATTGGGAAGTTCGGTGAGATACTTTCTTGCCAAAAGCAACGTGTCGCAAAGTTCGTTGTCGAAATTGTAGCCCATCTTTTCGCTGATTCGGGAAACGATGGGATAATCGTAACCCGCTATATTGTGACCGCAAAGAATCGAGCCGTGCGCAAACTTGAAAAAGTCGGGCATTACACTTTCGATGCTCGGCGCGTCAAGCACCATTGCGTTGGAAATGTGCGTTATCGCCGTAATTTCCTCTGATATGGCCGCAAGAGGCTTGACGAGAGTCTGGAAGGTTTCAGTCGGAACACCGTTTACGACTTTGAGAGCGGCAAGTTCGATAATCTCCGCGATTTCGGTCTTGAGATCGGTGGTTTCGAGGTCGAAAATAACGAAGGTTTTGTCCTTGAAGAAATCACTGATAATTGGTGCGGGTTTTTCGGCATCTAACAAGGTTTTTTCGCTCATATCGACGTATTTTTGCGGAGTGATCGTGACGTATTTTTCGGGTACGGGTTTGATCGAGGTGAGATGAATGCTTGCAAAATCTATCTCGGCCTCAAACATTGCGTTGACTTGAAAAGACCACGCTCCCGAAAATTGCGACCAGGTGACTTTGCCCATACAAATCACTTGCGATTGGTCTTTAAGTGCGACGATTCTGTCTGCGTCTTCCTCTCTAGCGACGAAACTTACGCCCTCGATTCTGCCCGTCGTGTCGTCGAGCACGAATTTTACGAAAGGCAAAGTTTCGGGTCCGCTCTTGGGGTCGTCGGGATTGTATTTCTTGTTTTTGTAGGATTTTTTCTCGATTTGAGAAATTTTTCCGCACAAAACGATATTGTCGCAAGCGCCTTTGACGTCGATTATGTAATTTGGCATCTGCGATATGCCGTCGATTTTGCCTCTTGCATACACTTTTTCTCCGACTCTCGCGCTTACGAGGCGCAAAGAAGAGTCGGTGTGCAAAGTGGTGTCGATATGGAAATCCAAATCGTCTTCTTTTTTGTCCGAAAACAAGCCTTCTTCGACGATGATATCGATATTTTGATTGAAAGAGCAATCAAGATACTCGTTGAGCCTATCAAGCAAGTCGCCTGCAGTCAAAAGTTTGTAAGTGGGTGTATCGAGAACGAATTTTACGTCGATATCATTGTCGCCGACTTCGATTTTGAGCGTATCATCGTTGATGCACCTGAAAATCATCTGATTGTTGCGATTGAAAAATTCAAGAACTTTGTTTTTTACCACGTTGTTGTCGGCATACGTTCTTATGTATTGCACGCTCACGTCAACGCCCGAAAACATTTGGCGAATTATATCGAGAACCTTTTTCTTGCTTTCTTCGTCGAAAGAACGCACCTCGAATGCGGAAATGATAAATTTGACGACCAACTCTCTTTTGTCCTTATAGTAGGTCGCACTGTTGAGTTTGAGCATCGGGAACTCGCCTTTGCTCTTTATCGTAAACTCCTCAAAAAACTTCGTTGACATATCAAACCTCGCGATTTTTGTCTAAAGTATTCTAATTTTGCATTATTTTGACAATACTTCTTGTAATAATTTATCAAATTCTTCCATAAGATTGGCACTTGGAACGGTTTTGTAAATTTTGCCGCGGAGCAAGATAACGCTCTTCTCTTTTCCGCCTGCGATACCAATATCGCTGTGCTCGCCCTCGCCTATTCCGTTGAGCGGACAACCGAGAATGGATATTTTGACGGGTTTATCAATGCCTGCCGTCATCATCTCGACTTTGTTGGCAAGTCCTTCAACGTCGATTTCCGTGCGCGCGCAAGTCGGGCAAGCAACAACTTCGACCGCATTTTTGCGAAGTCCGAGCGTTTGAAGAATCTTCTTGCCCGCAAGCACTTCTTCGCATACGTTCGTTGAAAGCGAAACTCTTATCGTGTCGCCTATTCCCTCGCCGAGCAACGTCCCGATGCCGATTGCCGATTTCACAAGTCCCGTGCGGAGCGTTCCTGCTTCGGTTACGCCGATATGCAAGGGATAATCGCACGCTTTTGCAAGCATTCTGTTTGCCTTGACGTTGAGCATCGTGTCGGAAGCCTTGATTGCAATGACGATATCCTTTAATCCTGCGCTCTCAAATGCGTTTGCGCACTCGAGCGCACTCTCGCAAAGCGCTTTTGCTTCGTCCATCCCTTTGAACTTGGGATCGAGCGAGCCGCCGTTTACGCCGACACGGACGGGTACGCCCATATCTGCCATTCTTTCGGCAAGCGGTTTGATTTGCGAAAAATCACGCATATTGCCCGGATTCATACGAATCTTCTTCGCTCCTGCGTCGAGCGCCATATGAGCGAGTTTATAATTGTAATGTATGTCGGCAATGAGCGGCAATCCGCATCTCTTTGCGATTTCGCCGAAGGCAAGCGCAGACGCTTCGTCGGGAACGGCAAGGCGTATAAGGTCGCAGCCCACTGCTTTGAGCGCGTTTATCTGCGCAAGCGAGCCTTCGACGTCCGTCGTTTTGGTGTTGAGCATCGATTGAACGCTTATTGGAGCATCGCCGCCGATTGCAACGTCGCCGACGAATACCTGTCTTGTTTTTCTTCTCTCTATCATAGTTTTATCCATATCGCAAATCGGCGTTTAGCCGATTAGATTGTCGATTTTTATCTGTAAATTATATTTCAGCCCTATCCTTTGACAAGGTGGAATATATCGAGGAACACCGCAAGCACGATCAATAGGACGAGTCCGACGGTGTGGATTATGCCCTCGATTTTTCTCGGAACTGGTTTTCTGAATATCATTTCTATAAGCGTAAACAACATTCTGCTTCCGTCAAGCGCGGGAAAGGGCAATAGATTCATAACAGCAAGGTTTGCCGAGATTATCGCAACGACGTAAAGGAAACTGTCGAAGCCGAGCGAAGTGATTTGCGCCATCATCTTGATTGTGGTGATAGTGCCGCCTGCGTTTTCAATGCCCGATTTGCCCGTGATAAGCGCACCGAGCGAGGCAAGAATCTTGAATACGATGAAGAAACTGAAGCCCCACGCTCTGCCGAACGCAAGGAAAAACGGAAGTTTTGCGTGCGTAAGACTGCGTGTGATTCCGAATCCGTAACTGTAAAAACCGTCGATATCGCTTGCAACTACGCCTTTTTGCACGCTCATCGAACTTTGCTCTACGATTTTGCCGTCCTCGCCGTATTTTACGACGACGAGCGTGATCTTTTGAGCCGAATCTATCTCGTTTTGCTCGACGTATTCTCCGAGTGCGCTCGCTTTTATGGGGGTTTCGAGTTTTTTTCCGTTTATAACGGCAATGAAATCATCCTCGTCAAAGGGTTGATAATAGAATTTGTCCGCAGTGATTTTGACTCTCTTGCCTCCGCGAAGAACCCAAAAATACGAGTTGTCGGACAAATCCTTGAAGGCGTTGTCCAAATCTTCCTGAAGCATAATATTGACTTGCTTGCCGTTGATGTTGAGAATTACGTCGCCTTCCTGAAATACGTTTTGATAAGTGGCGGTGTTGTGAACGTCTACGACGTTTGGAAGAAGTTGTCCGTATGCGGTAAAGTAAATCGTGATTATGACGATTGCGCTCAAAAAGTTCATAAAAGCGCCCGACAAGAGCACTATAAGGCGTTTCCAAGGCTTCTGATTGTTGAAAGCGTCGGGATCTTTGACGATATTGCCGTTTTCGTCTTTGATCTGATTGCCGTTTTCGTCAACCATTGCGCCTTCGGCGTCCTCGCCGTGAAAAGCGCAAAATCCGCCTATCGGAAACGGGCGCAACGTGAATAATTCGCCCGTCTTTTTGTTGCGTTTTTTGATGATTGCAGGTCCGAAACCGATTGCAAATTCGTCAATTTTGAAACCGAGCAATTTGCCTGCGGTGTAATGTCCCAACTCGTGGATGACGATCATCACCATAAGCGCAAGAACGGCTGCGATAACGTAGCCGATATATGTGAAAACTTCGCCTGCAGTTGCCGAAATAACGTACACTATTTCACTCCTATCACAGAATAAGTGTATTTTCGTGCTTGCTCGTCTATGCCAAGAACGTCCTCGAGTTCGACTTTTCCGACTTTCTTGAACTTCGTCAAAACTTTCGAGAGCGCGTTTGCGATCTCGGGATATTTGATTTTGCCTTTCAAAAACTCTTCGACGAGCACTTCGTCGGCGGCAGATACCGCTATGCAAGCGCCCTCGCCTGCATTTGCCGCGTCTATTGCGCTTTTAAGGCACGGGAATCTGTCGTAATCGGGTGCGGAAAACGAAAGCGAGCCGAGTTTTGTAAGATCGAGCGGCGCAACGCTGTCTTTGCCGTGTTCGGGATAATAAAGCGCGGTTTCGATCGCAAGGCGCATATCGGGAACGGAGAAAAGCCCTTTCATTCCGCCGTCGGTGAACTCGACGAGAGAATGGACCACGCTTTCTCTGTGCATAACGACTTTTACGTCCTTTGCTTCAACCTCGAACAAGCGCATCGCTTCGATGACTTCAAGCCCTTTGTTGAACAACGTCGCAGAGTCTATGGTTACCTTTTTGCCCATATTCCATACGGGGTGTTTTAAGGCATCCTCTGCTTTGACTTTGGCAAGAGCGCTCGTCGGTAAATCGCGTAAAGCACCGCCGCTTGCCGTCAAAACCAGGCTTCTAACGCACTTTTTGTCCTCTCCGCGCAAGCACGAGAAGATTGCGGAATGCTCGGTGTCAAGAGGCAAAATCTTGCCGCCGTACTTTTTTTCGAGCGCTTTGAGGTGTCTGCCTGCGCATACGATGGTTTCCTTGTTGGCAATTGCCAACGTGCCGCCTCTTTTTAAGGTTGCGACTGCCGCCCAAAGTCCCGCAATGCCCGTGACTGCCAAAACGACTACGTCCGAGGGGATGCTTGCAAGTTCTTCAAGCGAAGAAAGGCACTTTGAAGTTTTGTCGTCTTCCAAAAAATCAAAAAGCGAACTTTGAACTTCCACCGCTCCGCCCGGGAAATAATAGTGAGTGGGATTGAATTTTTCAATCTGCTCGCGAAGGAGCGTTTCGTTGGTATAAGCGGAAAGTCCGACGACTTTGAAGGCGTCGGGGTGTGCGCAAATCGAGTCGAGCACCTGTCTTCCAACAGAGCCCGTACTTCCGAGTATTGTGATAGTTTTCATTTTATCCTTAGAAACCTGCGCGCCGCCAAGGCAGAGATTTGAAGTCTTTTGCAGGCTCTTTATTGTCAGTATAAATCGCGATTATTAAATTCAAATGAAAGAATCAATAACCGTAGATGCAAGAAAATGCGACGAGCAAGACGACGAGGCAGTACATAACGCTGTCGATTCTGTCCATAAATCCGCCGTGACCCGGGAAAATCTTGCCGTAGTCTTTGATGCCGATTGCGCGCTTGATGCGTGACGCCGCAAGGTCGCCGAGTTCGCTTATAACGCCGCAGACGAGTCCGATTGCAAGGTATACGAGCGCGCTCTTCCATTGCCAACCGCTTATATCGTGCTTAAAGAACGCCGTGTAGCCGCAACCTTGAATAAAGGTGGGATATTTGTCGGCAAAAAGTTCAAATACGAGCCAGAAAAGCAAGGATACGACCATGCCGCCGACAAGTCCGCCTACACCGCCCGCAACCGTCTTTTTGGGACTGATTTTCGGGCAAAGTTTCTTGCCGCCGATCATCGAGCCAAACCAGTAGGCAAACGTGTCGCTGCCGATGATCGGAACGAGTATGGCAAACAAAACCGCAAACAACGCGCTGTATTTGTAACTCACGATCCACGCACTCATAAGGAATAGCGTGGGATAAACGAGAATGAATACGTTTGCGAGCAAATCTTTGAGTTCGCAAGCATTGGACGAATCGAGTTCAAGGTCAATACCCTGCTCTTTTGCGTCGTCGACTTCTTTTTGAGTGTGTTTTGCAGGCTTGAACGTGAATATCGTGAGCGCAAGCATCGAACTTGCAAGCAATACGATGAGCAAGCCTTGAATCCCTGCACTCGTTTGAGTCGAGCCACCGCCGACGAAGCGTTGCATCGTGTAATAAACGGGATATGCCGCAACGAGCATAAGCACGACGGGCGCAACGAACATTTTGTAGCCTGCGTCCTTGAAGCATTTGAACATTTCGTACACAGATCCCGCAAGGAAAAGCAAGATCAGCATGTCCACAAAAATCGGGCTGACGAAATAACCGCAGACCATAAAGCCTGCTACCAATACCAAAAGCACAAGCGCCGTTATCGTTCTTTTGAGCATAAACACCTCATAGCGCAAGTCGCATACGTGCAAATTTGCGCTTTGCAAACCGTTTAAGTTTGCAAAAATATCCGAATATAAAAGGAAAAATCGGATTTTTGCCATATAGGCGTAAAATCCCTCACTTTCCGAATTTTCTCACACGCTTATCGAAATCGTCGAGAATTTTGTCAACGTCGCTCTCGTCCATATCCGGCCACATTTTGTCGAGGAACATAAGTTCGGAATAAGCGGATTCGTAAAGCATAAAGTTTGAAAGGCGCATCTCGCCGCCGCTTCTCACAACCAAGTCCAAAGGCGGTAAGTGAGATGAGGAAAGATGCTTTTCAAACGTGTCTTCAAGAAATTCGCCGTGGTCGTAGGCTACTTTCGCCGCGTGCAATATGTCCGCTCTGCCGCCGTAATTGAAGGCAATATTGAGCCACATTCCCTCGTTGTCGCGCGTTTTCTCTTCGACTTGCTCGATAGACGAGGAAAGTTTGTCGTCAAGAGAATCAAAATCGCCCATATAGGAAATCTTATAGTCGCCGTCGTAGGTCAAATTGAACTTTTCGACCACTTTGAAGATCGCCTGCAATTCTTCCTCGGGCCGATTGAGATTTTCCGTTGACAAAGCATAGACGGAAACCGCTTCGACGCCGCGCTCACTGCATCTTTTTGCAACTCGATAAAGGGCTACGAGTCCGTGTGCATAACCCTCCGCGCGCGACATGCCGTGAGCAAGCGCCCACCTGCCGTTTCCGTCCATTATAAATCCAATATGTTTTGCTCCCATCAGATGGAAAGAATCTCCTGTTCCTTTTCTTTGAAGAGTCTGTCGACTTCGTCGGTGTTTTTGGAAAGATTCTTGTCAACGTCCTCGGTGTAGTTCTTCAAATCGTCTTCGGTGATAACCGAGGATTTTTGAATCTTTTTGAGATCGTCGATTGCATCGCGACGAGCGTTTCTCATGACGATTTTGGATTCTTCAACGAGAGTTTTCGCCTCTTTGACGGTCGAGCGTCTGCGCTCTTCGGTGAGTTCGGGGAAAACGAGACGGATAACGTGACCGTCGTTGTTGGGATTGATGCCGATGTTTGCCGCCAAAATCGCTCTCTCAATGGCTTTGAGTTGAGATTTATCCCAAGGTGAAATAACCAAAAGACGTGCTTCGGGAACGGATACGTTTGCCATATTGTTGATGGGCGTAGGCGTGCCGTAATAATCCACCACGACTTTGTCGAGAATGTGCGGATTTGCTCTGCCTGCGCGAATGGAGCGCAATTCGGAGATATAGTTTTGCATTGTTTTGTCGATTTTTTCGTTCATTTCGTCGAAGATAAGATCGACTTCGTCAATACCGTAAGACATATTGTGTCCTCCATATTATAAATATTAAAATTATTATAACAAAAGATAAGAAATAACGCAATAGCGATTTGTGAATTAATAGTTAATAATAAATAATTAATAATTATGGAAAAATGAAAACCGCTTTCCCTTAAAATTGATGTAGAGATAAAAAGTGTGAAAGGCACGACTTGAATTTAATACTAAAATGAAGAACACAAAACTATTTTTTTTACTTACAAAAACGCACCAAGCAGATGAATAACGAAGAAGAGCCTCACTTATAGGCAGGAGAGCGTAATAGCAGTCTTACTAAACCTCGATATTGAGATGAAGAACGTGAAAAGCACAGATAAATAATTGTATACTAAACGACGATATTTAGATGAAGAACTCAAAAATATTTTTTTTACTTACTAAACCTCGATATTGAGATGAAGAACGCGAAAGGCACGGCTTGAACCGAAACCCAACGTACATAGCGTACGTGATTTCGGGGCAAGTCGTGCCTGAAACAGTTGTTCGCTGAATAGCGTCGTTTAGTGGATTAGAGTGCCGTTGTTGAGCCCACAAACAGCATTCCTAATACTATCCTTCTCCATCAAGGCAAAGCAGACGATGGGGATCGAGTTGTCCATACACATGGTGATGGCGGTGGTGTCCATGGCTTTGAGACCTTTGGAGATGACGTCCATGTAGGAGATTTCGTCAAACTTCTTGGCAGAGGGATTGGTCTTGGGGTCGGAATCGTAAACTCCGTCGACGTTTTTGGCAAGAAGGAGTGCATCTGCTCCGATTTCGCAGGCACGAAGCGCCGCGCCTGTGTCCGTGGAGAAATACGGATTGCCCGTGCCGCACGCAAAGATGACGATTCTGCCCTTTTCAAAGTGGCGAATTGCCTTGCGCAAAATGTACGGCTCGGCAACTTTGGTGATCGTGAGCGCGGTTTGCACTCTGACGGGTACGCCGAGTTGTTCGAGTTTGTCCTGAATTGCCAGAGCGTTCATAACGGTTGCGAGCATGCCCATATGGTCTGCGGTGGAACGGTTCATCTTATCGTCGGCTTGGCGGCCTCTCCAGAAGTTGCCTCCTCCGATAACGATACCCACGTCAACGCCCAAAGCCTTGACTTCCGCGATCTCTTTGCAAACGTAAGTGAGTTTTTCGGGATCGATACCCGTGCCGTTTGCGCCTGCAAGAGCCTCGCCCGAGAGTTTGATTATGACGCGTTTGTATTTTGGATTGAGTTGAGTCATATTGTATATATCCCCTATTTTTCGAGCATCTAATACGCTCAATCGTGATTTTGTCTAAAAAAAAGGAATGAATGAATCATTCCTTTTTTCAAGTTGCTTATTTGTTGAGGTGTGCTTGAGCCATAACCTCGCCGACGAAATCGTCTTCTCTCTTTTGGAGACCTTCGCCCATTGCGTAACGAGTGAAACGAATGACGGTGACGTCGCCGTTTTGTTTGAGGTATTGTGCAATCGTGATGTCGGGATTCTTGACGAATACTTGTTCGTTGAGGCAAACTTCTTTGTAGAATTTGTTGATTCTGCCAACGAGCATCTTCTCGATGATTGCTTCGGGCTTCTTGCTGTCCTCGTTCATTGCTTGCGCTTTGAGGATTTCTTTTTCGTGTTCGACTTCGCTTGCGGGCACTTCGTCACGGTTTACGTATTGTGCGTTTGCCGCTGCGATTTGGAGTGCGACGTCGTGAACGACTTCTTCGCTTGCGCCGTTGCTTGCTTCGACCATAACGCCGATCTTGCCGCCCATGTGGATATAGGTGTCAACGGTGGTGTCGTTTGCTTCGTATACGGTGAAACGACGGATGGAGAGTTTCTCGCCCATCTTCATAACGTATTCGTTGGTGACGGGTTGCATTGCCGCGATAACGTCTTCAACGGTTGCGTTGCTGTTGTCGAGGATATAGTCTGCGACTTTGCCAACGTACTCTTTGAACACAGGGCCGCCTGCGACGAAGTCAGACTCGCAGTTGACTTCCAAAAGGACGGATTTGCCGTTTTTGCTTGCTGCGAAAACGATGCCTTCCGCTGCGATACGCGCTTCTTTCTTTGCTGCGGTCGCCATGCCTTTTTCTCTCAAGAAATCGATTGCGGCTTCCATATCGCCGTCAGTTGCTACGAGAGCCTTTTTGCAGTCCATCATGCCCACGCCTGTGCGTTGACGAAGTTCCATAACATCTTTGCTTGTGAATGCCATATATATTCTCCTGTTTTTCGTTTTGAAACCGCACGCAGTGCTACTGCGTGCGGAAGATTTTTGAATTGATTATTCTTGTGCTTCTTTTTCTGCGATTGCTTTCTCGAGTGCTTCTTCGGGAGTGAGAGCCTTCTCTTCTACCACGGGAGCAACTTCTTCAACTTGAGGTGCGGGAACTTCTTCGGTTGCGCCTTCCTCTTTTTGAGGTGCTGTGAAAGATTCGCCTTGTTTTGCTTCGATGACTGCGTCTGCAATGATGGACGCAAAGAGTTGGATTGCACGGATTGCGTCGTCGTTGCCGGGGATTACGTAATCGACGAGATCGGGATCGCAGTTGGTGTCGACGACTGCCACGATAGGAATGTTGAGTTTGCGTGCTTCTCTGACTGCGTTCTCCTCTTTCTTGAGGTCAACTACGAACAAGCAGCCGGGCAAAGTGCGCATATTTTTGATACCGCCGAGGTTCTTCTCGAGGTCGTCACGCTCTTTCTTGAGTGCGGAAACTTCCTTCTTGGGGAGAAGTTCAAACTCGCCGATGAGTTCCATTTGATTGATTTTGTTCAAGCGATCGATTCTGGTGCGAATGGTCTTGAAGTTGGTGAGCGTACCGCCGAGCCATCTTTGGTTGATATAGAACATATCGCAACGCTCTGCTTCTTGCTTGATTGCGTCTTGGGCTTGTTTCTTCGTGCCGACGAAGAGAACGGATTTGCCGTCTTGAACGACGCTCTTGACGAATTGATAAGCGGCTTCTACGTGGTCAACGGAGATTTGAAGATCGATAATGTGAATATCGTTTCTCGTTGCATAGATGTACTTGCTCATTTTCGGGTTCCAACGTTTCGTTTGGTGTCCGAAGTGCACGCCTGCTTCGAGCAGGGCTTTCATTGTTGTTACGGCCATTGTTAGGTCCTCCTGAATTGTTTTTACCTCTCGCAAACTCGACGCGTAAACCTCCTGACGGAACAGAATACACTCCTCTGCGATGCGGGTTCGTTTTGGATTATATTATATATAAAAATTTTTTGCAAATATTTTATAGTGGAATTTCCAAAATTTTTGAGAATTATGTGAAATATTTTTTGCAAAATCGTGCTTTGGGTATTTTTGTTAATAAAATGCGCTGTTAAGATGAAGTACTCTAAAGTCAGGGATTGTAATTTAATGCTAAACGACGATATTCAGATGAAGAACGCGAAAGGCTCGGATAAATAATTGTATACTAAACGACGATATTCAAATGAAGAACGCGAAACTATTTTTTTACTTACCAAAACGCACCAAGCAGATGAATAACGAGGAAGAGCCTCACTTATAGGCAGGAGCGTAATAGCAGTCTTACTAAACGACGATATTTAGATGAAGAACAAGGAAGAGGCATCCGAATGGCAACCCTAATTTACTATGCGTAAATGAGTTGACAGGCGGATGCCTCTGACACAGTTGTTCGCTAAATAGCGTCGTTTAGTGTTTGCAGTCGTGATGACAGCACGCACAATCGGAGTCATCGCATTCACAGCCTTCCATCTTCTCGACTTCTGCCATAAATTCGTCGAAAACTCTTTGCAAGAGCGCTTCGTCTTCGATTGCCATAAACACGTCGTTGCCGTCTTCGTTTTCGGCAATTTCGTAAATGAGAACTTCGTCTTCTTCGATATCGTCGAGTTTCTCGACGGGTTTCATAACCACAAACCATCTGTTGTCGACGTCAAGAGTTGCGAGATGATAGAAATCTTCGTCTCTGTCCGCGACTTCGTTGTACAAAGTGATGATATCGTCGTCTTCGGTCGTATTGTTTTGGTCGTCAAAAAAATCTGCCATAGTGTTTCTCCTTGCGATGCAAAGCGTCGTCGTTTGCATCCGATATTTTGATAGTAACATATTTTGCGCAATTTGCAAGCAAAATATCAAATCCTAAAAGATTTTCAGCGATGAGAATCGAGGAAAGATTGCAAAATTATGGTTGCGGCAACCTTGTCGATGACCTTTTTGCGTTTCTCCCTTCTCACGTCCGCGTCGATGAGCATACGCTCTGCCGAAACGGTGGTAAGTCGCTCGTCCTGATAGAGTACGGGCAATCCGCTCGCCTCTGCGAGCATATCGCCGAACTGCCTCGTCACGAGCGCTCTGTCCCCTTCCGTGCCGTCCATGTTTTTGGGAAGTCCGAGCACGAATGCGTCTGCATCCTCTTTTTTTGCGTAATCGCAAAAATATGCGATATCCGCATCGATATTATCCTTTTTTCTGACGTAGGTTTCGCGCGGATTTGCGGTTATGCCGAGCAAATCGCTCACAGCAACGCCTATACGGACGTCGCCCACGTCCAACGCTATCTTTCGTTTCATCATCTCATCAACCTCCGTGAGCCGATATCGTTTTTGCGTGCTTTCGGTTTCGGCTTGTTCTCGCCTATAAACTCGTACCAAGCAAGCCCTAATTGCTTGAGCAGGCACAGTCCTACGATAAGCACTATCGCGGAAAACAGAGTTGCTACCGCCCAGAATATAACCTTTATCGTCACCGCGCCCAAAGTTTCGGCAAACGAGGCAAGCACTATGCCTAATACGAATAGCACGATTGCGGGAACTATCGAGGCAAACGCAGATATGATTTGATAGGTGTTTTGCGAGGCGCTTTTGATTTGCGACACCTGCTCCCAGTGTTGATTGCCCTTCTTCATATCGAAAAGTATGGACATACTGCAGATGCCGACTATCATCATAAGCGTGTCTATGCCGACGAACAGCGTGGATACGATATCGATTTTGTAAAGCAACAGCGCGATAAGCATAATCGGCACGAGAATAACGCTCGGCACGATTATTGAAAGCAAAAGTTTGGCTTTTATGCTGTCTGCAGGCTTGATGGGCAACGTCTTGCTTGCAAAAAACGACTTGCCTTCCCTAGTGTACGCCATATTGGCAAGCATATTTGCACCGGCAAGAAATATCATCGAATACATAACTACGAAGCCGATGCCTATCATCTCCGATACGAGCGACGACATTTCCTCTTCCGCTCCCGACTTGAAATCGGTGATAAAGTACATTACGACGATGAAAAGAGGCGCCATAAGCAAGTTGGCAAACGACGTCATAGCAAGCGAACTGTTGCGCATTATCGAGGTGAAATCCCTCTTCATAAGAGATACGACGACGTTGCTTTGCTTGAGCGTCGAACTCTTGGACTCGACGGATTGAGTGTTTTCGATTTTCTTTGCGTTGATACGTTTGTAAAACAAAGCCGAAAGCAACAGCATAAGCGCAATCATTCCGACGGTTATGGCGGCGGATATGCCGAAGTTTTTGCCCGCTTCGATGCCGAGGCAGAAACTTACGAGAACTTTGTCGGGATAAAGCACGTCGGCAAGCGTAGCAAGCGACGACAGTGCGCCTTGAGATATGACGACGTCGCCCTCTTGTCCGAATCCGCGCGTGTTCATATAGTAGACGAGCACCATGTACCCCGCCATAAGCAACATATAGAACAAAATCACGAGTACGCTCTTGAGCGTGGGCTTGCCTTTGAAATACGAACCTATCCAAACAATCGGCATGGAAAGCACCGCAACGATAAACAACGGAAGTATCGGTGCAACGAGCAACAGGACGATTAGAAGCGGATAGAATCCGTAAAACATAAAACCATTGGCTACGTTAAACGCTATTGCGCCGACGAGTACCGTGGGCAAAATTATCGTGGTTGAGAGTTCAAACGCGTTGACGTAGGTCATTGCGAATTTGGCGAAAAATATCGACGTTGGACGAAGCGGCAACGAGTTGAGAAAAGGTGTATCGTTCGAGCCGTAGAGCGTTGACACGATGGAAAACATCGACAAAAACAGAACCATAAGTTGCGTCGCGCCTACGATTGCAACAACGAGCAAAGAAAACTCTTTTACGGTTTTCAGGCTCACCGCCATAAAACCGACCGTTGCGGCAATCATTAGGATGAGCGGAAGCAAGGAAAGAAGCGCTTTCACGCCCGATGAAAGTTTTTTCTTGCCGTCTGCGCCCTCCGACCTCGCACTTGCGTTTCTGTACAAGGTTTTGAATACGATAAGAAAATCTCTCATATGCGCCTCATTCCGCAAAATGCTCGGTTGAAGTGTCGGTGAGTTTCAAGAACAAGTCCTCGAGAGATTTGTCTTTGTTTTTCTCTTTGAGTTCGTCTATATCGCAGGTGGCGATGAGGTGTCCGTCCTCGATTATGCCCACTCTGTCGCATACTTTTTCCACGACTTCGAGAACGTGCGAGGAGAAAAATACGCTGTTGCCCTTGTCGGCGTGCTCGCGCATAAGTTGCTTGAGGTTGTACGCAGAGCGTGGATCGAGCCCCGTCATCGGCTCGTCGAGAATCCAAATTTTCGGCTCGTGTATGAGCGCGCCAATTATGTTGAGCTTTTGCTTCATCCCGTGCGAATAGGTGGAAATCTGCTTCTTCACCGCATCGGTCAAAGAGAAAAGTTCGCAATACTTGTCGAGCCTTTCCTGCCTTTGCGCCGTGGGAACTTCAAAGACGTCGCATATGAAATTAACATATTCTACGCCTGTCAACCCCTCGTACAAAACGTGGTCGTCGCTGACGTAGCCGATGAGTTTTTTCGCTTCGATGGGAGAGGCTTTGAGGTCGATACCGTCAACGGTGACTCTGCCTTCTTCAAAGGAGATAATGCCCGTGATGCTCTTTATCGTCGTGGATTTGCCTGCGCCGTTCGGTCCGATAAATCCGAAAATCTCGCCGTCGTTGACGGTGAGAGATAAATTTTCGACGGACGGCTTTTGATTGCCCGAATACGTTTTGGTTAAATTTTCGATCGTTAACATATTTCGCAGATGAAACGAATCAAAGATTCGTTATAATTCATTTTTCGTTATTTATTTTCGTTTTTCTTGTCTTTCTTTTACGACTTTTTCAAAGCCGTTTTCGGTCGGCTCGTAGAACACTGCGTCCTTGATTTCGTCGGGCAAATACTGCTGTTTCACCCAACCGCCGTAAGAGTGCGGATATTTGTAGCCGCTGACTTTTTCTTCGTTGCCCTTGTAATTCGGGTCGCGAAGATAAAGAGGTACGGTTTCGTGCTTTATCGTCTTGACGGCGTTTTCCGCACCGCCGAGCGCTTCGACCACTTTGTTGGACTTGGGCGCTTCGGACACGTAAATTATGCCCTCTGCAAGCGGAATACGACCTTCGGGAAGCCCGATTTTCTCAAACGCCTGCACGCAAGAAGTGGCAACTACGATGGCGTTGGGATCTGCCATGCCGACGTCCTCGCAAGCGTGAATCATTATTCTGCGCCCGATGAGCATGGGATCGCAACCTGCCTCGATGAGCCTCTCCGCCCAATACAGCGCCGCGTTGCTGTCACTGCCGCGCATACTCTTGATGAATGCGGAAATCATGTCGTAATACATATCTTCCGTCATCGAAAGCGCTTTTTGCTGTATTGATTGCTCGGCTTCGGTTTTGCCGACTCTTATTACGCCGTCGGAGTCTGCGTGCGTGGTGAGCGCGGCAAGTTCAAGAGCGTTGAGCGCAGTGCGCATATCCCCTGCGCTTGCCCACGCCAAGTGCGAGTACGCCTCGTCGCTGACTTGAAGATTCATATTTCCCAAGCCTCTTTCCTTGTCCTTGACCGCGCGCTCGAGCCCTGCTCTTATATCCTGTTCGGATAACCTCGAAAACGAGAAAATGCGGCATCTCGACACGATTGCCCTCGTCATCGAAACGTAGGGATTCTCCGTCGTCGAGCCAATGAAAATTATGTATCCTTGCTCTATTGCTTGCAATACGCTGTCGCTTTGCGCTTTGTTCCAACGATGACACTCGTCCAAAAGCAAATATGTGCGTTTTCCGTACATTCTGAGCCTGTCGCGAGCCTCGTCGATAACCTTTTTTGCGTCCGCAACGCCGCTGGTCACTGCGTTGAGTTTCACAAACGCCGCGTGCGTGTTTTCGGCAATAATGTTGGCAAGAGTGGTTTTGCCCGTGCCCGGAGGTCCGTAAAATATGCAACTTCCAAGTTTGTCTGCGGCAATCGCCCTGCTCAAAAGCGAGCCTTGCCCCACGATTTTGCCTTGCCCTAAAAACTCGCCCAAAGTGCGAGGACGCATACGCTCCGCAAGCGGAGCCATAGTTTTTTCATTGTTTTGAAGATCGAATAAATCCATACCGCTATTGTAGCAACAAGCGCGGAATTTGTAAAGATAATTAAAAAAAAGTCATAGTATATATCGTGCAAAAAAGAGAACGCATCTCAAAAACTATGAAACCGAAACTTTTCCGCGTCGTGATTGCGATTGCGGTTTTCCTTGCGATTTTCATTTTTTGCACGGTGTATTTCCGCTCGAATATCGTGCCTACGGTTATGGACAGTTCGGTTGCGCAAATGCGTGCGGTGACCACAAATGCCGTAAACCTTGCCGCTACGAGCGTTCTGAGCGGAGGGCTTACCTACGATATGCTCTTTGACATAGTCAAAGACGGCGAGGGAAATATTGCGATGATAAAGGCAAATTCGCCCGAAATAAACAAAATCGCAAGGCAAATCGCCAACCTTGCGCAAGCCAATCTCGACTCGCTCGGCACACAAGAAATTCAAATATCCGCAGGAACGTTCACGGGACTTGCGTTGCTTATGGGATTCGGCCCTGACGTAACCATAAAAATCACGCCAATAGGCATGGCAAACTGCGATTTCGTGTCATATTTTCAGTCGGCAGGCATAAATCAGACCTTGCACAAAATCTACATAGACGTTTACGCCGACGTGAGTATCGTCACGCCGATCGATCAGCCCACGATTCAAGTGAAAGCGGAAGTTTTGGTGTGTGAAAACCTTATAGTCGGCAAAATCCCCGATAGTTACCTTAATTTGTACGGCAGCGAGGAAATGTATCCTCTGTAAACGTGATGGGATAAGCGATTAAATCTTTTTGGAGCGGGAACGGGAAATGAGTCCGAATACGAAGCCGCAGACTATAACGGTCGTGAGTCCTGCCGAAACCGCGCTCATACCACCAGTGATTGCACCCAAAAATCCGTCTTTCCGCACGCCTTCGAGCGCACCTTTTGCAAGATTCGAGCCAAAACCCATTATCGGGATGGTTACGCCCGAACCTGCAAATTCCTTCATAGGCTCGAATGCGCCGCAAACTTCCAGAACGACGCCTATGAGCATATAAGTCACGAGAATGCGAGCCGACGACATCTTTGTTTTGTTGATGAGAATCTGTCCGAGCATACACACAAGACCACCGACGGCAAAGGTTTTGAGATAATCCAAAAATATATCCATATTCACTCCGATTCGGCTATAAAGACCGAAACTATTATAAATTTTGCCTGTTTTTATAATACTTTTATCTTAAAATCGACTCAAATCGATACGACAATAACGATTATAGATGATTTGAGATTTTTTACGAAGCCCCTTCCTCCCGCCCCGTATTCACTACAAAAACGGGTGACTTTCAAAAGTTATCGCGTGCGAAACGCCGGGAATCGTTTCCTTTTGAAGAGGCGTATCCTTGTTCAAAAGAGCCCCCGTGGGAACGACGAGTACTCTCTTCAACTCTCCCCTTTGCATTTTTTTGAGGATATACGCGTTGAAAACAGTGTTTACGCAACCTGCGCCCGAACCGCCCTGGAACGTCTTTTGCTCGGGCGTAAAGTAACTTGCGCCGCAATCCATATAGTATTTGGGAAGCGTTATACCCTCTTTCGAGAGCAAATATTCAAGCATTTTCTTGCCGTGTCTGCCCAAATCGCCCGTAAAAATGCCGTCGTAATAGTCGGGAGAGCGACCGCTGTCCTTGAAATGCGTCACTATCGTGTCGCAAGCGGCAGGAGCCATCGCAGCCCCCATATTCGCTTCGTCGTCAATGCCTAAATCTATGACTCTGCCCATCGTTCCGCCCGTCACGGTGACGTAATTTGTGTTCGGCTTGGCGTAATCGTTGCTTTCCTTGTCAAAATTGTCTTCAATTATGTTGGATTTTTCCTTATCGATGACTTTTTTCTGCTTTTCTATGCTCTTTTTGTACTTTTCGAGCGTTTTTTCGTCGATATTCATACTATCATCAATTGCAATGATATCGTCCTCGTACACTCTTTCGTTCATCATTGACGGTTTTTGAGAGGACAAAACGGTGCAACCTGCTCCCGTAACCGTCCATTGCGACGTCGGAGTGCGCTGATTGCCAAGTTCGAGCGGAAAACGATATTGCCTTTCGGCAGAAGCGAAGTGACTCGAAGTGGAACAGGTCACGTTTTCGGCAAAACCGCCCGATATCGCCATAGAGCCGACGATTATACTCTCGCTGAACGTCGAGCAAGCGTTGTATAATCCTAAAAACGCACACGGAAAATTGCGAGCGGCAAGCGACGTTGCGGCAAGTTCGTTGAGCAAATCTCCGCCGAGCATTATATCTATATCTTCTCTTTTCAAGCCTGCCTTTTTGATTGCGCCGCTCACTGCGTCACGATGCATTTTGCTTTCGCATTTCTCAAAGGATTTTTCGCACCAAACGTCGTTTTTCAAGACGATATCGAACTTATCTGCAAAGTTTCCGTCGCCCTCTTTCGGACCGACGATCGTAAATCCGCTTTTTATATATATAGCCTTAGATAACTGAAAAGTGCGCATTTTTCACCTCACATATACACGAAATAGCCGATCAATCCGACTACGAAACTTGCCACGACGCCGAAAACGATGATCGGACCTGCGATCACGAACATTTTTGCGCAAACGCCGAAAAACACACCCTCTCGGTTATATTCCATTGCGGGAGAAACCACCGAGTTTGCAAACCCCGTGATGGGAATTATCGAGCCGCCTCCGGCAAAATGTCCGAGTTTGTCGTAAAGTCCGACCGCAGTGAAAAAACTACCGAGGAAAATCATTATGCAACTTTCGTAAATCGCAACGTTTTTGTCGCTCATATCCTTGAATATGAGCCGCAAAATATCACCGATTCCTTCGCCAATGCAACAGATTATTCCGCCCACAAAAAACGCCGCAAGCAACGTTCTCACCATAGGTGACTTCGGCGCGTCTTCTTTGACATACTTTTGATACTCTTCTCTTTCTATCATAATTCACTTCGTCGGATTTGCGTTTTCACTTGCGGCAGAGATTTTTTCGGCACTTGAAGAATCGGCGTTTTTCACGCCTTCGACAACACCTTCGACGTTCAGATTCTTCTTGAAATACACTTCTTTGTCCTCTACGTTCTTTGAAAACAGCGCATCCATATGCGCAATCATTGCCAACGAGAGTAATTTTTAATCAAAAAAATAATAAAAACGCCCGACGGGTAGTCGAGCATAGGATCGTTTTGAAAATCTAAAAACCGAACGGACGATACGACGTTTTGATAAAGTCAATTTTCCATACCGTCTTTGAGTTTTTGAAGCACTTTGTTTTCTATGCGGCTCACCTGAACTTGAGATACGCCAAGTTCTTTTGCGATTTCGCTCTGCGTTTTATCCCTGAAATAGCGCAAAACTATGACTTTTTTCTCCCTTTGAGGCAAGTCTTCGATGAGGTCTTTGAGGAGCATTTTGTCAATGTTTTCGTCCTCACACTCTTCGGTTGCGATTTTGTCGCCGAGTTCCAAATCGTCGTCGCCGACGGTTGCCGAAAGCGAGAGCAAATAATGCTGCGCGTCCATTGCGAACACGATTTCCTGCGCGTCTACGTCAAACGCGGTCGCAAGTTGCTCAACGGTTGGCTCTGCCTCGCCGTTTTTGAGTTTTTCATCGATATACGCCGAGATTTTCTGCGCAAGAGATTTCGTCCATCTGGAAACCTTTATCGCGCCGTCATCACGCAAAAATCGCTTGATTTCACCGCTTATCATCGGAACTGCGTACGTTGAAAAGCGCACGCCGTATTCTACGTCGAAATTTTGCATCGCTTTGATGAATCCGATTGCCCCGAGTTGCATCAAATCGTCGTATTCGAGCCTGCCTTTGAATCGCTTTACGATGGATTTTATCAGCGGAACGTTTTCCTCGATTAGTTTTTCTTTCGCACCGTCGTCGCCTGCCTGAGCCTTTTTGAGAAGTTCGAGCGTGGCTTGATGCTCTAACATTCTTTTATCACCTTTTTCATTCTGACAACAGTGCCCTCACCAACCACGGAAGTCACGTCCATTTCGTCCATAAAAGTTTCGATAATCGTGAAGCCCATACCGCTACGCTCGTCGCTCGCCGCCGTGGTGAAAAACGGCTCGATCGCCTCTTTTACGTCCGCTATGCCCTTGCCGAAGTCGCGCACAACAATTTCTATCGTGCGATTTTGTTTGTCAACACGGCACTCGATTTGCATAATTCCGCTCTCGTCACTGCCGTATGCGTGCACCACTACGTTGGTCACCGCTTCGCTTACCGCGGTTTTTATGTCGTTTATCTCCTCGAGCGTCGGGGAACATTCTATGGCAAACGACGCCACTACGTTGCGTGCGAACGCTTCATTTTTGGACGTCGCAAGCAGTTTCATATCAAAATAATTCATACTTTCTCCTTATTCAACAATCGGTACGAAGCGGTACACGCCGCTCGCGCAAAAAACTTTGTCCACTTGTTTGGGTACTGCGGCAAGCAACAGTTCGGCGTGCCGCGCCTTGAGTTTCTTGTATCTTCCGAGCACGAATCCGAGTCCCGTGCTGTCGATGAACGTCACGCCGCGCATATCGAATATCATCGAACGTAAATCGCGGGTGTTTTCGATGATATCGTCAATTCTCGATCTGACCATCTTCACGCAGTATTCGTCGATTTCGCCCGAAAGCACAACGCGCACACAATCTTTTTCAGATATAAATTCAACTTCCATATTGCCTCCGTCATTAGAATAAACAGTATCTAATCGAAGATTTTGACGAGTTTTGCGTTTTTTGCGAAAATCAAAAATTTTTATGTCAAAAAATTCTTCAAATCTATCAAAAAAATCATTGACAACTTTTTTGATTTATTGTATATTGTTGTAGTCGCAATGAACGACGCGAAAATCTTTCGGGGTGTAGCGCAGTTTGGCTAGCGCGTCTGATTTGGGTTCAGAAGGTCGGGAGTTCGAATCTCTTCACCCCGACCAGCACAACTTCACCGATATGATTCGGGCCTTTAGCTCAGTTGGTTAGAGCAGTCGGCTCATAACCGATCGGTCCGCGGTTCGAGTCCGTGAAGGCCCACCATAAAATATAAATTATTTGGCCCGGTAGTACAGTTGGTTAGTACGCCAGCCTGTCACGCTGGAGGTCAGGGGTTCGAGCCCCCTCCGGGTCGCCATCAACCGTCACTGCCATAAAACTAAAAAAGGGATCGAAATCCCAAATGCCTCGGTAGCTCAGGTGGTAGAGCAAGGGACTGAAAATCCCTGTGTCGGTGGTTCGAGTCCGCCCCGAGGCACCAACAACTCAATACGCTGGTGTAGCTCAACAGGCAGAGCAACTGATTTGTAATCAGTAGGTTGTTGGTTCGATTCCGATCACCAGCTCCATATGGAGAGGTTCCCGAGTGGCCAAAGGGAGCAGACTGTAAATCTGTTGTCAGTGACTTCGGTGGTTCGAATCCACCCCTCTCCACCAACAAAATCCGTGTCAGTTGGCACGGATTTTTCTTTTGAAAAATCCTTTGCCGTTTGACAGTATTTTCTTGGTACTACCGCACAATCGTCCGTATGCTCTAAAAACAAGCACGGACAAAAAACCATACCGCAATTCCGCACGCCCGATTGTTTGGTGAAAGCGTGCTACGCACGCAATGCGAATATAATCATAAAATTTTTGCTATTTTCGCTGTGTTCTGTCACATAAAGTGTCACATATTTATCCGATTCAAGCAGTAATACTGAAATATTGCAGTAAAGATTTTTGCTGTGAATGTGTACGATTTTGTATTAAAGTTGGAAATAACCCAATAAGATTTTTTTGTTTATAACTACATATGAAATCGTTGACAATCCAAAAATAGGGTCACATACTTATGGCGGAAATACGGCATAAAGGAAGTTTTGGATATGGTGTGGGTATTGTTGGCTCTCGGCGGTGCTGTTTGCACTTCGATGACAACCATTCTTGCAAAAATCGGCATTAAAGACGTTAATTCAAACTTTGCAACGGCGTATAGGACGCTTATCGTCATCGTTTGTGCGCTCGTAATGTGTCTTGCCACGGGCGATATAAGTCAATTCGGAGCGCTGAGCGGCAAAAACTGGTTGTTTTTGGTGCTGTCCGGATTTGCAACGGGTATTTCCTGGCTGTTTTATTTCGGAGCGCTCAAAGAAGGCGACGTAAACAAAGTCGCGCCGATTGACAAGTCAAGTTTCATTTTGTCCGCAATCTTGTTTTTGATATTTTTCTTTGACGACACGACCAAAGGCGGAGATACGCTCACGATTTGTATGCTTTGTCTGACGATGGTGTTGATGCTCGCAGGCACGATACTTATGCTGCCCAAGCACACGATCGAGTTTAAAAAGCATCATAAACCTCAATCCAACGTATTAGATGCTCAAAATTCGCAGGTCGTTGCGGACGGCACGAGCGATGAAAACAGTCAAGATAACGTCAAGGAATCCGCTTCTCAATACACCGAATCTACTCTCACCGCAACCGCCGATACGGAAAAGAAAAGCAAAAAATGGGTTGTTTACGCCGTATTGAGCGCAGTGTTTGCCGCTCTAGTTTCGCTATTTGCAAAACTCGGTCTTAAAGATATTCCCTCCGACGTCGGAACTTTTTACAGAACAATTGTCGTGTTTATCTTTGCAACGTCGATAGTGCTCGCAAAAAAAGATTACCGTGGCATAAAACAGATTAACCCGAAATCTTGGATATTCCTCACGTTTTCGGGCATCGCAACGGGCGGCGCGTGGCTCTGTGAATACTATGCGCTCAACTTTTCTGGCGCAAATCCCGTCGCGGTCAACTGTATCGGGAAACTTTCGATACTTCTCACAATGTTCTTATCCTGGCTGATTATGAAAGAAAAATTCACCGCTCGCTCACTCGTCGGGCTCGGTTTGCTCACCGCAGGCATAGGTTTGATTATCGGATTCAGTTTGTAAAACGCAATATGGTTAAATCAAGCGAAAACCGCACTGTTTAGTGCGGTTTTCGTTTGCCAACCTTATTAATCAAAACCAAAACATCCGTTGTGTTTTTGAAAATACTTTACAATATTGAAAATTCTATTGAATAAATCCTCTTATATTTTGATTAAATTTTCTTATACTCGTCGCAAGGAATGAAATACTTGCGCTTCATCTTCACATTGAGAATTTCGCACATAACGAGCATCAAAACCGCAAATATCAGCAAATAGCCCCAATAAAGTCCTATTGAAACGTTTTGAGCAATTACGCCGAAAAGAGGCGGCATTGCAGTGATTCCGATATATGCAAACGCCATTTGTACTCCGATTATCGCTTGGGAATTCTCTTTGCCGAAATTGTACGGCGTTGAGTGGATTATCGCAGGATAAATCGGCGCACAACCGAGCCCTATGACAATGAGTCCGACAAGCGACGGCGCGGCTTCTTTTACGGGAATCGCAAGAAGCAAAATTCCTACCAAAATGATTATCGTGCCAAGTCGTATGAGCGTTTTGTCCCCTGCTTTGTCGGCGAAAAAACCGCTTAGCGCACGCCCTGCCGTGATTCCGATATAGAAAAACGAGGCAAATTTTGCCGCTACGGTGGCATCGATGCCTTTGTATTCGACAAGATAACTCGTTGCCCAAAGTCCTGCGGTCTGTTCCATTGCACAATATGCGAAAAAGGCTATGAGAACGAGAAATATTCCTTTGATTCTAAACACGGAAAGCGTTGAAACTTTTGAGGTATCTTTTTGCTCGGAAAGTTGCGTTTCCGACAATCTATCGATATTTTTTTGCAAATACGAAGCCTTTTTGCCACTTCCTTTTCTCCATATGGGAAGCGTGAAAAACAAAAGTGCGGAGAGAGCAATCTGTATGTAGAAAACGATGCGGAAACCGCTTGGCCAACCAAGTCCGCCCGTAAGTGCAAAACTCATAATATACGGGCTTATCGACGCGCCTACGCCCCACATACAATGAAGCCAACTCAAATGTCTTGCGGGATAATTGAGCGCAACGTAATTGTTGAGCGCGGCGTCAACCGCGCCTGCTCCAAGTCCGTACGGAATGGCAAATACGCAAAGCATCCAAAAAGCCTTTGCAAAAGAAAATCCCAAAAGTCCGAGCGCAGTAAGCGTAACACTGATTGCCGTGACGAGTCCCGTGCCGAGTTTGTTGGTCAATGAATTTGAAAAGAAACTCGAAATTATCGTGCCGACGGAGATAATTATCGTAATTATGCCTGCCGACGACATAGATACGCTCAAATCTGCGTGCATAATCGGCCACGCAGACCCTATGAGTGAATCCGGAAGCCCCAAACTAATGAATGAAAGATAGATGATTGCAAGAAGCAATGAGTACATTTGCGAGTATAGATACTATTTTTGTTAACACAAAGGAAACTTGCTTATAATTCATTTCCGTTTCAAAATTTGCGATGATTTGACGTGAATTTCGTTAAATTTCCCTACGGTCTGCGCATTGCGACATGGGTGATGCCTCTCCACTCTACGATTTCACACACCTCAAAGCCAAGTTTTTTGTAGATTGCAACGTCGCTCGGATCTTGCGTTTCGAGGAATACCGGCATATCCTTGCATATCTCGTTGAGCATCTTTTTAAGTTTGCCTTGTCCTCTGCACTTTTCGATTACGCCGATATTTTTGATATAGCAGTCGGTTTGCGGATCGTAATACTTTTGCGCGACGGAATCTGCCATTTCGACGTATTGCTTTGCGATTTTTGCCTGTTTGATACCGACGTTGAGGAAAAACGCCAAATCGAAAAAGGGATTTGCGAACGCTTTTTTGAGTTCGATTTCAGTGTCCGAGGGCGTTTTGATTGAGCATAAAGCAAGAAAATCGCCGTCCTTATAGGTGAAATTCTGCGCGCAAAAAACTTCCGCGCGGAAGAGATAATACATTCTTTTGAGGCGATTGCGCTTGCCGAACAAAACATCGTAGGCTTCGTACTTTGAGAAAATGTCCGTGAAAACAGCAGACGCTTTTTTGATTTCTTTGCGAGTGATTTTTTCCATACGTACATTCTATCATCTTTTCGAGCACATTTCAACCGAAACGATACGCTCGTCTTGCGCTTTGCGCCCCTCTTTTTAGCGGAAAACGCAAGTTTTCATTGCAAAAGTACTTTCGTTTTTCTACATACGATAATTCTATCCCGTAACTGCGCTGTATACGGTATAGAATATTGACATTTTACGCATAGTTTGATAAAATTAAATCACCAAAATTAAACGTCAAGGAGGCCCAAAATGGCAAATTATTTCAGCGAACGCGACAAGAACACCACTGCAAGATTGCGCAATCTCAGAGATCAACTTCCCGAATTTTGCGAGGACTTTTTCGTGGGAATCGAACCGCAAACAACCACGCTCACAAGGCTAAATTACGCCTACGATTTGCGGATATTTTTCGACTATTTGCTCAAAAACGTGCGTGCTTTCCGCTCTTATAAGGACGTTTACGACTTCACCGTTTCCGACCTTGACAAAATCACGCTCGGAAATTTGGAGGCTTATATGGAATATCTCTCCTACTACTCCTTCGACGGCAAGGAAAAAACCAACGGAGAAAAAGGCAAATCGCGCAAAATTTCAACCGTGCGCACCTTTTTCAAATATATGTACAATCACGACAGAATCCAGCAAAACGTGTCGGCAAAGCTCACTATGCCCAAAAATCACGATAAGGATATTATTAGGCTTGAAAAAAAGGAAGTCGAGCGCATTTTGGACGCTGCGGAAACGGGCGCAGGTATGAGCGAGCATCAGCGCAAAGTGCAACGCAACACGCACGCGCGCGATTTTGCCATAGTTTCGTTGCTTTTGGGCACGGGTATTCGTGTGAGCGAATGCGTGGGATTGAATCTTTCGGATATCGACTTTGAAACCAACGCCTTCACCGTCACCCGAAAAGGCGGAAATCAAGCGATACTCTATTTCGGCGACGAGGTTGCGGACGCTTTGAAAAACTATATCGATACCGAGCGCAAGGCACTCGTTGACAGATGCGAAAAACTAAACGTCGGAGATACGGACGCAGTGTTTTTGTCGTTGCAGGTGACGAGGCTTTCGGTGCGCGCGATTCAGAATATCGTCAAAAAATACGCTCAAACCGCCGCTCCGCTCAAAAAAATATCTCCGCACAAACTGCGCAGTACATTCGGCACGAATCTGTATAGAGCCACCGGAGATATCTATCTCGTTGCCGACGTTCTTGGTCACCGCGACGTAAACACCACCAAAAAGCACTACGCCGCAATCGAAGAAGATCACAGAAAACTCGCCGCTCAAGTGGTCAAACTCCGTCCCGACAAAAACGGCTGAACGGACAAAAATCGAGTTTTTCGACAACAATTTGCATAATTACTATTATATAATATTGACTATTTTATAATAGTTTGCTAAAATTATTATATCAATTTTCGGAGCGATTTATGGATATCTCTTCAGTCAACAGCGACCTTATACGAGGCAACGTCACGACGATCATTCTCGGTTGTCTTTGGAACTCGGATAAGTACGGCTACGAAATCCTCAAAGAGATCGAGGACAAGAGCAATTCGCAGTACGTTTTGAAGCAAGCCACCTTGTACAATCAACTCAAACGTCTTGAGAAACAAGGGCTCGTTTCCTCCTACGACGGCGACCCCGACGATACGGGCGGTGGCAAACGTCGCTACTACACCCTCACCAAAGAAGGCAGAGCCTACCTCACAAAAGAAAAGAGCGAATACGAATACTCGCGCACCATTCTCGACAAACTCGTGTCGAACGACGAGTTCGACTTCACTGTTCCCATTCCTTTTGACGCAAGCGAATTGCGCCCCTATTCAAAACGCGACGTCGAGGACAAACCCAAAGTGGTTTACAAAGACAAAATCGTCGAGAAGAAGGTGTTTTTTGACCGCTACGGCAACGAAGTGAGCGAAGAAGAAGCCTCTGCGCTAAAAGAACAAGCCGAACGCGAGGACGAAGATGCTCGTCTTAAAGACGAACAATTGCGACTCAAAGAAGAGGAAACTCAAAAGGTCAGCGAACAATTGCGTTTGTCCGAAGAAGAAGCACAAAAACGTGAGGAATTGCTCAAAAAATCCGAAGAGGACGCAAGAGCCAAGGAAGAGCAAATCAGACTTCATGAAGAAGAGGCAAGACAAAAGGACGAGCAACTCAGAAAGACCGAAGAGCAACTCAAGAAGTCCGAAGAGGATCTCGAACTCGTAAAATCTATGCTTCGCAGAATGGAGGAAGAAAAACTCCGCGCCGAAGAAGAAAAACGACTTGCCGAGGAAGAGGAAAAACGCCGTCAGGAAGAAGAAAAACGCCGTCAGGAAGAAGAAGCCGAACGCAAACGTCAACAACAGGCAAAACCCGCTCAGACTCTTGAGGAAATGTTTGCGAAACTCGACGCTGAAAGCGAATATAAAAAACAAGAAGAGACGCGCGTATATTCGTTCAACTCCTCTGCCACTCCGCAAGAACACACCTACATAAACGGCTACACCAATCAAGTCGAACAAAATCAACGCTCTCAAACTTCGCTGAAAGATATTTTCAAACAACTCGACGAGCGCGAGGCGCAAATCGACGATAAACTTGCAAAAGAGCATCAGGAGCAACAAGAGCAAGAAGCGTTGCAACAAGCCGCGGCGGAACAGGCTCGTCAAGCCGAAATTCAAGCGCAACAAGCACAGCAAAAGCAAAACGAGCAACAGAGCATCGATCAGTTCTACCCCGCCGAACTCGAAAGCAAGAATCAAAATTATACCGCAAACAACGACAAAGGTCATTTCGTGACCTCTGCCGTCGTATCAAGGCAAGAAGGCGGTTTCGATTACGAAAAAGACGACGTGAATTATCGCGACTTCTTCGTATCCTTGCAAGACAAAGGCGAACCCCAACCACAACAGGAAAAAGCACAACAAAACGACTATTCGGACAGCGATATAAAGACAAGATTGTACGCAAAGGGCTTCAAAATCCGTCCGTACGACAGAGGAAACACGTCGGAATACTACACTTTCAACTTCATTCAGTCAAACAGACTGAATCGCGACACTTTCCTCATCATTCTTGCGTTCTTCGCCGTCGAAGTCGCAATTATGTGGGCGTCGCTCGCAACAAAAATCAGTTATACGTATTTCCTTCCCATACTGCTTGTGGGTAGCGCACTCTGCCTCGTGCCGACCGTCATCTATCTGACAAATCCGACCAAACGGTCAAGGGCAAACTTCAATTTCAAACTGTCGATACTCAATCGCACGATGCTGTTTATCGAATTGACCGTTGTGTGCATTCTCATCGGTTTCTTCGGACTCGGCGCAAACGTCAACGACGTCAATCTGATTTTGGAATCGATAGTGCTTCCGATGGTGCTCCTCACCAACCTCCCGTTGAGTTCGCTCATATATTGGTTGTTGTATAGAACAAGGAAGTATCACACAGCATAGCAAAAACCGTCGTCAAGGCAACGGCAACACGCAAGTTTGCGTATTGCCGTGAGCCTTGCTAGGTTTATTGCTCCACTCCGCGCAACCGATACACGCTATCAGTTCGGGCAAGGACAAAAACTCAAACCACAATTCCGCTATATCGCTTGCTTGGGGACGTGCCGTTCGGCACGTTTTTTATGGAAATAATTTGCATAATTGTCCAAAATCATTGACTATACAGCAATGAATTGATATAATAATCAAGCATTAAATCTACTTAGGGGAGTGGCTCAATGGTAGAGCAACGGTCTCCAAAACCGTCGGTTGCGTGTTCGAGTCGCGTCTCCCCTGCCAAGAAGAAGTCCTTTTAGGACTTCTTTTTTTGTCCTGTTTCCGCGAATCGAACACGCAACAAAATCGCGGCGGAACGATGTCCTTGCGCTTAGGTTGCATCTGACACTTCGCTTCGCAAATTTTCATTTGCTGTGCTTTGTTATTTTAGCCGCTTTGCGCTTTCACGAGTCGCGTCTCCCCTGCCAAGAAGAAGTCCTTTTAGGACTTCTTTTTTTTGTCCTGTTTTAGCGAATTTACACGCAACGCAATTATTGCTTTTTCGGGTGTGGGGCGAAGCCCCACCCGCAATTATTAATTATTCATTATTAATTATTAATTAAAACCATAGTCTTGCAAAGAATTTCAAAATTGTGTACAATGAAATCATGAAAAAACAAGTTGAAATCTACACTGACGGTGCGTGTTCCGGCAATCCGGGTATCGGAGGCTGGGGTTGCGTTATGCTCTACAAAAACCATAAAAAAGAGGCTAGCGGAGCAGAACAATCCACCACCAACAACCGTATGGAACTCACCGCCATCATACAAGGGCTCAAAATGCTCAAAGAACCGTGCATCGTCACCGTTTACAGCGACAGCGCGTATTCCGTCGAGCCGTTTCTCAAAGGCTGGATAAACGGCTGGATTATGAAAGGTTGGCGCACGTCGAGCAAAGACGAAGTGAAAAACGTCGATTTGTGGAAGGAACTTCTCTCTCTCATGCAAATCCACGAAGTGTCTTACGTTAAAGTCAAAGGTCACGCCGACAACGAACTCAACAACCGTTGCGACGCTCTTGCCCGCGGCGCAATAAAAGAACTTCAAAAAACTCTGCCTGCCACTCTTCCGCCCATTCCCGACGGAATTTAAGGATATACTCATTCCGATTCGTTCTGTAAGAACAAAATTGTCCAACTCAAAAATAAATATAAAAAAACCGTTGCGCTAGGCAACGGTTTTAGTTTTTATCAAACAAGGATTATTCAGCGGGTTCTTCAACTTTTTTCTTGCGAGTGGTCTTCTTTGCAGGAACAGGTTCTGCTTCTTCGTCTGCAAGGTTGAGGTTGAGGTTCTTGAACAAATCGCCGAGAGTTGCGGAAGAACTTCCGGAAACCCATTCTTTGGGTTCGTTTGAAGTTTCTTTCTTCGCACCGCGACGTTCGCGTTTGTTTTCGCCGTCAGCGACCTTTTGCTCGAACTTCTTGACTCTTGAAGATCTCTTTGCCGCTTTCTCTTCGTCGGTTGCATCAACTTGACCCTCTGCTTGTGCAGTTTCTTCGGGTGCGGGGAGCAATTCCTTGATGGAGAGAGTGATGCGGTTGTCGTCGAATCCGATGATCTTTGCTTCAACTTCTTGACCGACCGTCAACGCTTCGTTTGCGTCTTTGATCCAGTTGTGAGAGATTTGAGAAACGTGGACGAGTCCGTCAACGCCGTCGTCGATTGAAACGAATGCGCCATAGGGGAAGATTCTTTCAACTTTGCCCTTGATGACCGTACCGACGGGGAACTTCTCTGCCGCAACTTCGTAAGGTTTCTTTTGGAGTTGCTTGTAGCCTAGAGAGATCTTGCCCGTTTCTCTGTCCATCTTGAGGACTACGAAGTCGTAACTCTCGCCGATGGTGAGAACCGTGGACGGATCGGTGATCTTGTTCCAGGAAAGTTCGGAGATGTGTGCGAGGCAATCGAAGCCGCGAACGTTTACGAACGCGCCGAATTGCGTGAATCTCTTAACTTTGCCGGTGACGATGTCGTGCACGTGAATATTGTTCCAGAAAAGATCTTCTTTCTCTTTCTTCTCTCTTTCGAGGATGATGCGTTGAGACGCGAAGAGGTATCTGGATTTCTTTTGGGGTTTGTCCTCTGCTTGAGCGGTTTCTTCGCCCTCTGCTTCGGTGTTTTCTTTTTCCTTCGGAGGCATAAGCGTCAAGCGGAGCGTTTTGCCCTTGTAGTCTTCGAGGTTGCTGACGTAGCCCATTCTGATTTGGCTTGCCGGCACGAAGATGGTGTATTGACCGAGTCTTCCTCTCAAACCGCCCTTGACAACTTCAGTCATGGTCAAAGAGAATTCGCCTTGAGCAAGAGCCTTTTCTGCTTCTTCCTCTTCAAGACGCACTGCGTCGACGTCCTTCTTGGACAAAGACACGTACTCTTTGTTGACAGCAAGAATAGTTGCTTGAATTTCGTCGCCTTCTTTGAAGTCGGCAGGATTGTAGTTGCCGTCCAAAGATGCTTCACTCTTATCAATGAAACCGTCTTTCTTTCCGCCGATTGCGACGTAAATGCCGCTATCGCCTGCGCTGATGACTTTTCCTCTGATGCGTTTGCCGACTTTGTAATTGGTGTAGCCGACGGATGTTGCAGATTTCAAAAGGTCTGCCATCGTGGTGGGTTCTTTTTCTTCGGCGACTTGTTGCTCTTGAAGTGTTGCCTCGTTTTTCACTTCAGTTTCTACTGTTTCCACAGCGTTCTTTTGAGTTTCACTCATAAGTCTTGTTACCTCCTGTATCAACCACGGCGGAGTCGACGCTCCTGCGACAATCGATACACTTTGAATATCCTTGATAAATTTTGTTTGATTCAGAGCGTCGTTTGCGTTTTCGACGAAAAACGTACTCGGATTGACCTCTTTTGCCACCTCGTACAAACGTCTCGTGTTTGCACTGGTGTGACTTCCGAGAACCAAAACCGCGTCGGTTTTTGCAGCGAGTGCGCGCGCTTCGTCCTGTTTCACTTTTGTAGTATAACAAATAGTGTTAAAAATGCCAACTAATTTATTGTAGTTTTTTGCAAAAATCTTTGCATTTTCTTCAATTTTTTCATATTTTTCGGGCAATATCGTGGTTTGGAAGAGAATCGAGGTCGGTTTGTCGCCGATCGGCAGGATTTCATCGTCCGAAACGACTTTGCAATTTTCGCCTGCGTAAGAGGCTACGCCGACGACTTCGTCGTGATTTTTGTCTCCAACGATAATCACGTCGTCGCCGAGTTGCGCCCTTTCGTTCGCTATCTTCTGATTGCGCTTGACGACGGGACAAGTCGCATCGAAAAGCACTACGCCCCTACGCTTCAATCTCTCTTCGAGCTCTTTGGTTATGCCGTGGGCGCGTATGAGGGCAACGTCGCCCTCTTTGAGATTGTCCGCATCCGCTATATCGATGCAAATCGCGCCTTTTTCTAAAAGGAAAGCCGTGACGAGTTCGTTGTGTACGACCTCGCCCAAAGTATAGATTTTTCCGTACTTTTCGGCAAGCGCGACGGCTTGGTCAACCGCACTTTTAACGCCCTTGCAAAAGCCTGCGTTTTTTGCGAGAATAACTTTCAACATTCACCTCGAAACGACTAAACACGATCGATTATTTCTTCTTTTTGCCCTTCGTCACTTTTTCGACGTACTCGTTGCAAAGACGACGGGTTTCGTCCATTTTTTCTTTGATGACTTCGGTTGCGGCGTGATTTTCGTCAATTGTGCGCGCACCGTAGAATTGCTCGAGCGTAAACGGCTCGCCGACGTAAAGCCAGTTCTTTCTGAACGCCTTGGGGCTTTGATAATAAATCATCGGCACGATGGGCACCTTGGATTTGATCGCAAAACGAGCGGTACCCGTCTTGAATTCCGCCATATGTTGCGTACCCTCTTTATTTCTCGTTCCCTCGGGGAAAATGAGCAATTGTTTGCCGTCTTTGAGCACTCTCAAAACCTGCTTGACCGATTCGATATCGGCTTCGCCTCTGCGTACGGGAATCGCACCCATTTTGTGAAGAAACCAACCCGCAACGGGATTGGTGAACAGTTCGTACTTTGCAAGTGCGTGCGCCTCTTTTTTAAAGAGAACGAAGTACGGAATCATCGAGTCCATCTTTGAATAGTGGTTGCAAGTGAAAAGTGCGCCCTTGACCTTTTTTGCATTCTCCGCGCCGATGACTTTTGTCGGCCACACGAGCATTTGCACGGGGCGAAGAATCACTCTCAAAAATCTGTAGAAAGCAAAACTCTTTTCGGGATTATAATACGTCTTGATTCTTGCAAGCGTTTTCTTGTCCATCTCGCTTGACGGAATTATGGTTGACGGCTGTTTTTCGGCATTCTGTTCGGCTAAATTCTCTTTTTTCGTTTTGATATGAACCACCTCTTTGACGTGTGAGACGACGTCCTCGACGCTCATTTGCGTGGTGTCCACGAAGTCTGCGTCTTCCGCTTGTTTGAGCGGCGCAACCTCGCGGTGCGAGTCGTTGTAATCACGCTGAATTATATCTTTCAAAAGCGTGTCGTAATCGACGGTTTCGCCTTTTTCCTGCAAATCTTTAAGGCGTCTTTTCGCTCTTTCTTCGGCAGAAGCGGTGAGATAGAACTTGCAGTTTGCGTTCGGAAGAACGAATGTTCCGATATCTCTGCCGTCAAGCACGACATCGTTTTTGCTTGCAAAATCACGCTGTAAATCCACCATTTTGTATCTTACGCAAGGCAACGCGGATATATCGCTTGCGGCTTTTGACATATAGTGTTCGCGAAGATGCGGCGTGGCGTCGATTCCGTTGACGAAAATGTGTTGCACGCCGTTATCGTCGTATTTGACGTCCATTTTCAAATCTTTGAGCATCTCGGACACCTTCTCTTCGTCCTTGACGTCGATACCGTTTTGGATTGCCAAATAGGCAGTCGCGCGATACATTGCGCCCGTGTCGAGATAGATGATTCCAAGATCTTTTGCCACCGCTTTTGCGATCGTGCTCTTGCCTGCGCCGGCAGGTCCGTCTATTGCGATATTAATCATATTCCCTCCGATTTTTCAGAGAATTGTTCTTTGGTTTATACTTTACGGACAAAGTCCGTAGATTTTCGGATAATAATTCGTTTTTCCGCCTTTTGGGCCGATTTATCGTAGAATCAAGCGGATTTTTTGAGGATATCTCTTGCCGCGCACACGGCAGTCGCAAACGCAAGTTGCAGATTGAATCCGCCCGTAAGAGCGTCGATATCGATGGTTTCGCCAACGAAATACACTCCCTCAGTCGTTCTGCTCTCGCAAGTGGGTTTCAAGCACTTGAGGTCAACGCCGCCCGAGGTCACTATCGCCTCGGTGAACGGAGCAAGCGAGGATACGTCGAATCGGAGATTCTTTACGGTTTTCACGAGTCTTGCCCTCTCCTCTTTGGTGATTTCGTTCACTTTTTTGCTCTCAGCGATATTGGCGCACTTGAGAACGTAGCAGTTCAGCCTTTCGGGCAAAAGCGCGCGAGTGACGTTTTTGATATCCTGATTTTTTCTCTCGTCGAAATCTCGCAAGATGCGTCTGTCCAGTGTGTTTTCGTCAAGAGCGGGCTTCAAATCGAGCGATAAGGCAACGCCCGTTTTTCTGTTGATATACGACGACACCGTGAGCGCGATAGGTCCTGACAAGCCTCTGTTTGTAAACAACATTTCGCCAAATTCGCTTGCGATTTCCTTTCCGTTTGGGTCAAGAGCGCAAAGACTGACGTTTTTGAGGGATATCCCCTGCATCGACGAAACGTTTTGCTTGACGATAATCGGCACGAGCGCTTGTCTCGGCTCGACGATTTGCATGCCGAGCGATTTTGCAAATATATATCCGTCGCCCGTAGAACCCGTGGAGGGGTAACTCACTCCGCCCGTAGCCACGACGACTTTGTCACAATCGACGCTCTCGTAGTTGGTGACAACGCAAAAGCGTTCGCCGCATTTTTTTATCTCTTTGACTTGCGTATCGAGCAAAACTTCGACTCCGAGCCTATCGATTTCGATTTGCAAGGCTTTTATCACGTCGCTCGACTTTTGAGAAAACGGGAAAACCCTGTTGCCTCTCTCTACGACGAGTTTAAGCCCCAAGTCCTCGAAAAACGACATAGTATCCTGCGGAGTAAAGCCGTACAGCGCAGAACGTAGGAATTTTTCGCCTCTGACGACGTTGCCGAACAAGTCGTCAATCTCGCAATCGTTGGTCAGATTGCATCTTCCCTTGCCCGTTATGTACAGTTTTTTGCCGAATTTCTCGTTTTTTTCGACGAGCACGACGTCGACTCCGCCTCTTGCGAGGACGATCGAAGCCATCATACCTGCCGCGCCTGCTCCGATAACGCACACTCTCATAACTCGAACTTCGCCTCTTTGAGTTTTTCGAGCGTCGCAAGATCGTTTGCGAGCATCTGAACGGGAGTTATCGTTATGTATCCGTTGTCGAGTTGATAGCAATCGCCGCCAACGATTTCGTCAACGTGCGGGATTCTGTGTCCGTCAACGGAGAAATAGGTCAAACCGTCCTCTCCAACCGTGCTAACGTACTTTTCATCGTAAGGCTGATACGCAACGGGCGCGATTTTCACGCCTTTGATATCTTCCTTTTTCACGCACGGAATATTGAGATTTATCGTGACGTTTTCGGTTGCGAAAGACAAAAGTCTTTCCAGATTGTTCGCCGTAAACTCGGCGGCAAACTCGTAGTCGGGTACGCCGTGCGTCCTGAGCGACACGGCAAGCGACGGTATACGCTGAAAAGTGCCCTCTTGCGCCGCGCCGAACGTGCCCGAAAATATAATATCGCTGCCGGCGTTCAGACAAGTGTTTATGCCCGACACGACTGCGTCGATTTTTTCGTCTTTGAAGAGGTATTTCACGCCGAACAGCACGCAATCTCCGGGAGAGCCGCTCACTGCGTAAGTTGGGATTCCGTCTATAACGCCCTTATTTTCGTAAGTTATTCCGCTAAAAAAACTCACCGAATGGCTCGAACCCGACCTTTCGGACATAGGTGCGACGATACGCACGTCGTGATTTTTTGAAAGTGCTTTTGCGAGCGCCTTTATGCCGGGCGCAAAATAGCCGTCGTCGTTTGCAATGAGAATTTTCATAGTGATTTTGAGATTATTACGTGTGCAAATACAGAGTATTTGATTTTATTTTTGAGTGGTTTGCACTTTGTCGCAGAGAGTTTGCAAGTATGCAATCTCCATTTCGTTCAACGGACGATACGCTCCTCTTGCAAGTCCGCCGAGGCGCAACTCTCCGATTGCGACGCGCTTCAAGAAAACGACTTTCTTTTCGACCGCCTCGAACATACGGCGGATCTCTCTGTTTTTGCCCTCGAATATGATGACTTCAAGGCGCGTAAACACTCCGCTCATATCTTCCGAGCATTCGATTGCTTCTCTTGCAAGCGTATCTTTGGGATCGATGACGGCTTTTTTGATGTCTTTGATCTTCTCTATTCCCGTCACCTTCACCTTGCTTCTGCCGTATTTGACTCCGTCGACGGTTACGCCTTTTCTGAGTGCGGCAAGATCGCTTTCTTCGATCGTGCCTTCGATTTTCACAACGTAAGTTTTGGGAATTTCGCTCGACGGATGCGTAAGTTTGTAGGTCAAATCGCCGTCGTTGGTCAAAAGAAGCAAGCCTTCACTGTCGTAATCCAGTCTGCCGACGGGATACAAACGCTTGTTTTTGTAGTCGTCACCGATAAAATCGGTGATAATCTTGCGCGGTTTTGTGTGTTCTTTTTGCTCTTCCGCGATTCCCTTTGCGGCAAGTTTTTCTGCGCGATTCTTGATTTCTTCAAGTTCTTTTTCGCTCTTTTTTCTGCCGCTCTTGTTGTCGTTGTCCTCGTTGAGAGTGGTCACGCAATTCTTCGGCTTGTAAAACAAAAGATAATCGTAATGCGTCACTCTGACGACTTTTTTTCCGTCCACAAAGACAACGTCTTTGCTTTCATCAACGTCAGTGCCGACTTCTCTGACCACTTTTTTGTTGACGCTCACTCTGCCTTGTTTGACAAGTTCGTCCGCTTTGCGCCTCGAACATACACCGCATTCCGCAAGATATTTGTTGATTCTCATAAGTCCTCTCGCGCTCGCACCGCAAGCGCCCGTAAATTAAACAAAGTATACAGAAAAAATCTAAAATAGGCAAGCGTATTGCGCAATCAAAACCTCTCACGATAAAAAAAAGAAAAGGCTTTCGCCCTTTCAATCGTTCTTGATTCTACGTTCAAATGTCCCTAGTTTTGCATTCAAACGATTCGAATTTTGCATTAAAATGTTCCTAATTTCGCATAAAATGGTCTTGCTTTCACATCCAAATGCTCTTGATTTTGCATTCAGTGCTCCTGATTTGCATAGAAACAGTAAAGACTTTTGTAAAACGTGCTTTTGTCTTTCAGATTTGTTCGACTTCGAGTCTTTCGCTTCCGTCCCTTTTGATCGGATACTTTATACTCCGCCAATCCGGCGTAACGTTTTGATCGATTTGGATTTTTACGACGTCTTTTCCGCTTGTCAACAACGCATTGTCAATTGCAATCATTTTATAGTTGTCAAAACCAAAATTCAGCATTCTAACCGTGTCGTTCCACATATCGCCGTGATTGAAAACCACCGTTATAAGTTGCATATCCCCTCTTCTTGCACCGCCGACAAGGCATCTGCCGCTCTTTTTTGTAAATCCCGTTTTCGCACCGTTTGCGCCGTAGAAAAGTTTGAGCAATTTATTCTTGTTTGCAATGTATCTTGCCTCGTCGTTCACCGTGATTTTTCTTTGTTTTGTGCTCACGATTCTCACAAATTCATCGTTCTCATACGCTTTTGCGCAAATAAGCGCCATATCGTACGCCGTCGTATAATGATCGTCGTCGTGAAGTCCGTGCGGATTTACGAAATGCGAGTTCACCGCGCCTATATTTGCGGCTTTTTCGTTCATAATATCCGCAAATTCGGATATATCGTCGCTAATTTCAAGCGCGAGAGTGACGGCGGCGTCGTTTCCGCTTCTAAGCATCAATCCGTAAAGCAAGTCTTCAACGCTGATTTTATCCCCCTCTTTGAGATATATCGACGAGCCTTCGATTCCGACGCCTTCCTTTTTGACCGTTACGATCTTATCGAGCGGCAAACGTTCGATAGCGATAAGTGCCGTCAAAACCTTGGTCGTGCTTGCAGGATAACACTTTGTGTCTTTATGCTCTTCATACAAAACTCGCCTCGTTGATTGCTCGATACATATTGCGCCCCTTGCGCCTCTTTCAACGTTAATCGTCGTTTCGCAGTCTGCATTGACGATCGTCGATTTTTGCTTAAAATCGTCAAAACAGTTCTCATTATTTATGTTTTTTAGAATAGTTTTTATCGGATTTATAACATTTCCTATCGAAAATGACGAAATAATCGCAATGGTCAGACACACCACCGCAATTGCCATAACAAACGCTTTTTTGCCGAAATCGTCCATATTACTTCCCTCTCTCAATCCTTTTTCACAACGTTTGCAACGCTTTTGAGAAGTTCGAGCCACTTGTTTTCTTCACCGTCCACCCTTACGAATTTCTTTTGCGCTCCGCACACCAAAAATCCTATCGGGGTTACGCTCACGCCACCGCCGCTTATTCCTGCGGGCGATTTCACTTTCTTGTCGTCTTCGTAGTCCATGCCGCCTGCGACGAATCCTACGCTGATTTTGCTCACGGGCAAAACTATCGTTCCGTCACCGTTCACGATGGGTTTCCCGACGATTTCGTTGAACTCTGCGGATTTTTTCAAACTTTCTATCGTTTGCTTCAACACCTCTTCAAAACTTTGCATTTTACCTTCCTTTGCTTATCACAATTGCTTTCGTCGCCTGAACGGCGTTGATTTTTATATCGATTGCGCACTCTGCGTCAAATCTGTCATCGAAACAATCTTTCACGATCGTTTTTTCAAAAATCGACGACATTTGCATAATAGCACTCAAAATCGCGCCGCTCTTTGCGTCTTTAGCACCGACGTAAGCGATCAAATCGTTTGCCGACATAATTCTGTTTTGCACGATAAACGCTATCAATTTTCCTATCGCTTGAGGGCTTATGCCTTGACTTTTAACGGTTTTTCCGTTGATTTTGACAATCAAGCCGTCTGACAATTTGACGTTTATTCTCACGATAGACACTTTTGCAAGTTTAACTTGTACGTTTACGCTTGAATTTGCCAATGAAAAATGTGCCGTTGCCGTCAGTTTTATCGGAAACAGCAAAGCAATCAACACAATTTCAACGCATACTGCAATCAGTGCAATCGTCATAGCGTTATTTTGAGCGTTAGGCGCATTTTTATGTGAAATCACAAAAAAAATAAGCCATCAAAAAGCATTCAATGACTTTTACATAAAAAAAGAACGGCGTCGACCGTCCTTTTTATGCAAATTAATAATAATTGAATATTTCGATATTCTAACTTTTCGGATTAAAACTATAATTTAACAGAATCCAATCAGTCAAACACTTCAAATTGCTCGCCTTCGAGGAATTCGGGGATTTCTTCCTCTTCCTCGTCAACGTCTGCGGCGGCAGCCATATTCGCAAGCGTTTCGTTTTCAACTTCCTCTTCGTCCATAATGGTTCTGTTGTGGAACAGCGTTTCTTGCGAGGGCGCATTGATGAGCATAAGTTTTTCAAGCACTTCGTCATAGTCGGGCAACTCGTCGATCGTTTCGATTTGAAATTTCTTCAAAAACTCGTCCGTCGTGCCGTAAAGCAAAGGTCTGCCGACGGTTTCTTTTCTTCCGACCGCTTCGATAAGCCCTGCTTTCAAAAGCCCCGTAAGCGCGTACTCGGAGTTTTTGTTGCTTCTCATCTCGTCTATTTCAAGACGGGTTATAGGCTGTTTATACGCAATCGTAGCAAGCACTTCGAGCAAAGTTTTGGTCAGTTCTTTTTCTCTGAGCGGCGTGAGAACGTCCGCAACAGTGTCGCCGTATTTGGGATTCGATGAGAATTGAACTTTTCCGTTGAATTCCAGAAGTACGATACCCGAGTCGTTACAGTAGCGTTTTTGCAAGGATTTTATGATAGAATTGAGTTTCTGCGTGGTGAGTTCGGGCACTTTTTCGCAAATGTCGCTCTTGAGTATAGCCGAGCCGCTCGCAAAAATAATAGCCTCGACAACGTTTTCAATATTTTCCATCGTCACCCTCCTCAAAATCAATCGGGACGTCTTCCGTGCCCTCAACCGCAAATATCGTTATTTCTCCGAAAACTTCCTCTTGTTCGGCGCGGAGTCTTCCGTACTTGAGCAATTCGAGCACCGCAAGGAACGTCGTGACAATATCGCTCTTGTCATAGTCGGGCTCAAACAAGTCGGTGAACTTCATCTGTTTGCGCACGCCTATCATAAGGCGGATATTTTCCATTTGCTCGTGCACGGAGAATCTATCCTTGACAACCTTTTTGGGTATGATTTCCTGCTCGTGTATGGCGGCGTTTGCAAGCACTCTGGCAAAAGCGTCAACGAGTTTTGGCAAAGAGAAATTGACGAGCGCAACGCGATAATCCTTGTCTGTGAACACGGGCGCGCGGTAGAATCGGTTGATGGTTTCTATTTCACGCAACTTTTCGCTCTGCTCGACGAGCAAGGCGTACTCCTTGATCTTGTTGATGAGAAGTTGACGCTCGTATTCGGGATCGTCCTCGGTGATTTCCTCGTCGTCTTTGGGCAACGTGCGAATGGATTTGAGATACACGAGTTCTGCCGCCATGGTGATAAACTCGCCTGCGTAATCGAAGTCAAGTTCCTCTTTGGGCGTATTGCGGATAATCTCGACGTACTGGCTCGTAACCTCGGAAATGAATATATCCTCGATTGCGATTTTCGCGCTCTTAATGAGTTCGTAAAGCAAAGGAATCGGACCGTCGAAGTCGCTCAAATGGTAGACGATTTCGGGTTTTGCAACGACAAAATCGCCCTCGATTGCCTCGGGCTCGACGATTTCGGCGTTCGTAGCGCCTTGCGCCGTCGCAGACGAATTTTGCTCGTCGTCTTGCAAAACTTCTTGATCGCTTTGCACGTTGGACTGCAACTCTTCTTCTGCTTTGGCGGATTCGAATTGCAAAACTTCCTCTTGCATATCAATCCTTCGTAAAGATAAATAACGTATAAATATTAACACGCGCACGCAAAAAAGTCAAAACAAATAAAAAATTATACTTATGTAGCGCCGAAAACCGCCACGCAGGCGGTTTTCGGACAGAGTTTTAGATTCTCGTTTCAAGTTGTTACGTTTATTTTGTCGTGGACCAATTTTTTGCGATTTCGCCGATTGCGTCAAAGAAACTCATTCTTTCCACGTCTTCGTTTGCAACGATCGCAACTTTGTCAACGATCACGCCGTCTTTCACGAGATACGCTTCGCCCACTTTGTCGCCCTTTTTGATAGGTGCTTTGACAGTGCTCGGCAAATCGTATTTTATCTCGTAATTTGCCTTTTCGTCACGGGACACGAATCTTGTCACGTCACGCTCGACGCCGAGTGCGACACTTTGGTTTTTACCGCCCGAAACGGCAAGCGTGATATCGAGATTTTCCCCTGCTTTGAGCATTATTTCGTTTGAAAAATTCGAGAAGGAATAATCGAACATTGCGCTGATTGCGGCATTGCGGATTTTTGAACTGTCCGCACCGATAATCACGGCAACGACGCGCATATTATTCTTCTTTGCGGTTGCGCACAGACAGAATTTCGCCTCGCTCGTGAAGCCCGTTTTGCCACCGTCGCAACCGTTGTAGAATCTGACGAGTTTGTTGGTGTTGGTGATAGTTGTCACTCTACCGTCCGGGTGTTGATAATCCTCGAGCCACACCTTTGCAAACTCGAAATATTCGCTATGTTTTATGAGTTCTCCAAACATAATCGAAACGTCCTTTGCCGAGGAAAAACTCTCTGCGGCAGGCAAGCCCGTGCAATTTTTGAACGCCGTATCGGTCATGCCGAGTTCCTTTGCTCTTGCGTTCATTCTCGCAACGAAAGCCTCAACGCTTCCCGAAATATGCTCTGCGAGCGCGACGCACGAGTCGTTTGCCGATGCAACGATAACGGTTTTGAGAAGTTCTCTTGCCTTATGAGTCGTGCCTGCGTCCAAAAAGACCTGCGAGCCGCCCATACTTGCCGCATTCTGACTCACTTCGACGTCGTCGTCAAGAGAGATGTCTCCCCTTTCAGCCGCCTCGAATGTGAGCAAAGACGTCATGATTTTGACCATACTTGCAATAGGCAAGCGTTCCTTTTCGTTTCGTGCATAGAGCAACTCTCCCGTTGCGTAATCGACGAGATATGCGGATTTTCCGACGGTTTTGAAATCGGTTGCGGCTTCGCATACGGACGGACGAATTGCAAATATCGACGCAACAACGAATGCAAACACAAGCAAAATCGACACGACGATCCCGCCTATTTTTGCAGCATAGCCCTTTTTATCCTTTGAATTTTCGTAAGTTTTGTAGTTCATTTTTCACCTCACGCATTTTCGTTAGCGTGTATAAAACGTGCAAAATTATGCAAAAACGGCAATTAATCGCTTTCGATACACCATATTGCGATACGCGTAACGTACTAAAAATAACGACGATAGGACTACGACTTACGACTTTGAAAACGCAATACGCGCACGACTATGTTTTGAAATTATTGCGCATGTCAATTTATCTATGAAAAGACTTTATCAATACGGCGCACGGCTATGTTTTCAATCATAGCAAACGTCAATTCATCAAGTTGAAAGACATTGTCAATACAGCGATACGACGATGACTTTGAAAATCGAGCCGAGTATAATGAAAAGCACGAACGCAATCGCAACGTTTACGCCGAGTATTTTCATCGTGGAGACGAAAGACGGTTTAAGTCCCGTTTTGCAACACGAGCAATCGGGAGCAACGACGACCGTCGCACACAGCACGAAACAACAAAACGTGCAAAGGAAAAACGGCAAATATATCAACAGCAAGTTTATAAGTCCCGTCGTTTCGTATCTTGCAATCAGCGTGGCTGAATACTCTCCCGTAATAAATCCAAGTGCACAGAACGGCAAAATTATCAAAAACACCGTCACGTTGTTTACTCCTGCAATCAAAAATACGCCGTAACAACCTATAAGCGCAAGCAACGAGATGAAAAACACCTTTGCCGCGCCGAACTCCATATCCGCTCTGGCAACGCGCTCGAATCCGTCCTCTCCCACCGCTCTGAACGCCGAAATAATCCCGACGGTAATGCCGAGAGCGAATATCACGACGGCGCAAATAATCACCTTTTTGTTGTCGGAAACGAAGGATTTAAGAGAAGATAAAAAAGATTTTGCCCGCAAATAACCTTGCATATATAAAAGATATGAACGCCGCGCACGGATATGACAAAAAGTGCGATAATCAGCGGGCATACTTTGCTATTTGCCAAATAAAACGCCTGCGAAAATGATAGCATATGCTCGTGAAAGAAAACGAAATAAAAACCAAAGAGTATCTTCTCAAACTCGGATTTCAGCCAAACCTAAAAGGATACAGACTCCTTTCGAGACTCATATGCTACGCACTTGACGGCGTTGATATTCTGCCGCTCAAGTATAAGGGATACGAATCTCTATCCTCGGATTTCGACGCTTCAAAAGCAAGCGTGGAAAAGGATATTCAAAATGCGATATCGTCCGCGTTTTTGCGAGGAAACGTTGACGTGTTGTACTCGGAATTTGGCGAAACGCTTGACGAAAACAAAGGCAAACCTACAAACAAACAGTTTGTTCTTACTGCGCTTGAAAGAATAAAATAATCAAATTGAGCACATTAGAATGCTTGTTTTGAACGAAACAACAAAAATCGCAACTATAAAAAAGAGCGAGCGGACATAAGTCCGCCCTATATCAACGTCACTCTTTTCAGGCGACGGGTTTGATTACGCAGCAAGTTTAAGATCTTCGGTGTCGTGCGCACAGTCTATGCTTTGCGCTTTTTCATACATAAATCTCGAATGAACGGCGTATCCTCTCGTCGGATCTTGCACGAACACGTGTGTGATTGCGCCTATGAGAACACCGTCTTGAACGATCGGGCTTCCGCTCATACCTTGCACGATACCGCCCGTTTTTTCAAGCAATTCCTTGTCGCTGACCTTCACAACCATACCTTTTTCGGCAGGTTCGCTCTGCGATACGACTTTGACGATTTCAACTTCGTAAAACTTAGGCGTCGAACCGACTATCGTCGTCAAAACTTGCGCTTTTCCTATGCGAGCCTCGCCTTTTGCCGCAATTTTGTATAATTTTCCGTCGTATTCACCATCAAACTTACCGTACAATCCGATATCCGTGTTTGCCGAGATACTTCCGATGCTCTTTGAAAATCTGTTTACGTCGGCAACGAGTCCTCCTGCTTTTCCTCTCTCACCCTTGACAACGCCGTTTACTGTGGCATTATAAATATTTCCCGTATTAAGTTCTTCAAAAATTCCTTCAACGTCGCTGATTCTGTGACCGAGAGCCGCAAAACTACCGTCTGTAGTGACGAACGTGAGCGTTCCCACACCCCCGACGTCCTCTTTCAAGGCAAGTCCGAGTTTATATCTTCCGTCGGATTTATCCTTTGCAAGCACCACTCTGTCGCTATAATCGACGTTTTGATGAGAGTATTCTATAGTTACACCGGGAGAAGTCAGTTTTGAAAGAATATCTTTGAGTTTATAAAGAGAATTGACTTTTTCGCCGTTGATCCCCAAAAGCACGTCGCCACCGCTTATTTTGGAGTTTTTCAAAGGTATAGCCTCACCGCTTGCCGTCTGAACTTTGTCCTTCGACACGACGATAAGACCTTGAGTTTTTATGCTGATACCGATGGGTTTTCCGCCTATTCTCACGTATTTGTTTGCCGCCGTGTCACACGGAGTGATTTTGTCGTATAGCGAATTTTGTTCGTGAATCGTGCCGTTTTGCTCAATAGTATTATTGTTTTCTACGTTTTTCAGAACACTCATATTGCTTATGAGTGCACAAAAAGCGCAAAAAAGTATCATTGTCACAATCAGGGCAAGCACGCTTTTCTGCGTTTTTATATAGTTTTTTCTATCGTTTGTCTGCATACGCTTATCTTGCGCAAAGGCAAAAGTTTATCGCTTGTAAATTTATGTAAAAGAAAAAGCGGACGAAAGTCCGCTCTATCTATTTGTGATTTTCATTTGTAAAAAAGTCTTCTACGTTGTAAACGCAACTATGAAAGAATCTTATTATTTATTCTTCTCTGCTTCGAGAATGTTGCGTGCCATATACACGCCCATAACCGACGCCATCATAAGACCTCTCGTCCAACCGCTGCTGTCGCCGAGGCAATGCAGACCGTGAATTGACGTGTTAAGATGATCGTCCATCTTGATTTTGTTGCTGTAGAATTTAAGTTCGGGGCTATAAAGCAAGGTTTCGTATCCTGCAAAACCGGGCACGACTTTATCCACTGCCTGTATAAAGTTGATAATGTTAAGCATTGCTCTATACGGCATACCTGCGGTTATATCGCCCGCAACTGCGTCTTTGAGCGTCGGACGAACGTTCGAGAATCCGAGTTCTCTCTGCCAAGTGCGTTTTCCGCTCAATATGTCGCCGTAGCGTTGCACCATAATCTTGCCTGCGCCGAGCATATTGGTGAGTTCACCGACGCGCTGTGCGTACGCAATAGGTTCTTTGAACGGCTCGGTAAAGGAGTGCGAACAAAGAATCGCAAGATTCGTATTGTCGCTCTTCTTTTCCTTGTAACTGTGACCGTTGACGACTGCAAGGTCGTTGTCGTAGTTCTCTTGCGACACGAATCCGCCCGGGTTTTGACAGAAAATACGCACTTTGTTCTTGAACGGTTCGGGATATCCGATGAGTTTCGACTCGTAAAGCACGTCGTTGACCTCTTCCATAATCTCGTTGCGCACTTCCACTCTCACGCCGATATCGACGACGCCGGGAGCGTGCGCGATGTTGTGTTCGGCGCACATTTTTTCGAGCCAGTCGGCGCCGCGGCGACCGGTGGCGATAATGGTTTTTTCTGCATAAATATTCTCTTTGTTGTCGCCTTTGCTGTCTTCGATGCACACGCCTTTGCATACGTCGCCCTCGAGAATGATGTTGTCACACTGTCTGCCGAAGATGAGTTCTACGCCGTTGTCACGCAAATAATTCTCGATTGCAAGGTACAAATCGTGAGCCTTTTCTGTGCCGAGGTGGCGAATGGGACAATCAACGAGTTTCAAGCCTGCCTGAATGGCTTTTTTGCGGATTTCTTTGACTTTTTCCTCGTTTCCCAAACCTTCGATATGCTCGTCTGCACCAAATTCGAGATAGATTCCGTCCGTATAGTCGATAAGTTCCTGCGCTTTGTCCGCACCGATAAGTTGAGGTAGTTCTCCACCCACTTCGTAGGAAAGAGAAAGTTTGCCGTCGGAAAACGCGCCTGCGCCCGAAAAACCCGTCGTGATATGACAATAAGGCTTGCAATTGCGGCACTCGCCTCCGAAAGTTTTGGGACAAACTCGTTTTTCAACGGGTTGACCTTTTTCGATAATACACATTTTTTTCTTGCTGCCGTTGCGCAAAAGTTCGATTGCGGTAAAGATTCCGGCAGGGCCTGCGCCCACTATGCAAATATCGTATTTTCTCATTTCTACCTCGTATATCGTTATTTTCAAACGAATATAAAATAATACATTATTTTAGATATCATTTTTTGTCGTCGACGAAAGTTTTGCACCCCGCGACCTGTTGGATTATAATTCTAAAACGCCAATCTGTCAACACATTCGATAGGTTTGAAGAAAATGTTTTTTTTCTTTGCAAATAATCGGTTCGCTTCGTCATTTTCGGCTATACGAGTTTTGGTCAAATTCTTTTCGTTTTGAGTATAATTTGAACTTCTGCGTGATACGCGGTTTTGCGAAAACGTTTGCCTGCTTTGTCGATAATTGTCAATTTTTGAGAGGTAACGCCATAAAATATACAACTCGGAGGACGTAAATGGCTTTGGAAAATCTGCTGACTCTCTTGAAAAATCTTATCATATTTTCTTCCTATATGACGGAAAAGAGTTCTTTTCCAAAGCCATTGTCCAAAGAAAAAGAGCAAGAATACCTGCTTTTGAGCGCAAAAGGAGACAAGGAAGCAAAAGAAATCCTCGTGAAACACAATCTGCGATTGGTTGCCCATATCGCAAAAAAATACGCGAACTACGGCGACAACGACGAACTCATTTCAATCGGTTCTATCGGGCTTATAAAGGCTATCGAGAGTTTCAAAAGCGACAAAGGCACGTCGCTTGCAACCTACGCTTCGCGCTGTATAGAAAACGAGATATTGATGACGATGAGAACGAGCAAAAAGCACCGCTCCAACGTATCGCTCAACGAGCCGATAGGCGTTGATAAGGACGGAAACGAACTCGTAATCATGGATATGCTCGAATCCGACAAAAACGTCATCGAGGACGTTGAAAACTCTATAATGATGGAAAAACTGTCCGCAATCACGAAATCCGTGCTTGACGAGCGCGAATATCAGATAATAAAACTCCGCTACGGACTTGAAAACACGGGCGCGCTCACGCAAAGAGAAGTCGCAAAAAAATTCAATATATCTCGCTCTTACGTTTCGCGAATCGAGAAAAAAGCACTCGAAAAAATCAAAAAGTCGGTAAACAAAGACGATTTGGTGTGAATAAACTGCCTTGGAAGCAGGCGAAAAAGCGTGAGATACGACAATATAATTTTGGTCTGACGGTTTGAATTTTTAGAGGATAAATCGTATAAAAAACGCTCTCGCGTGAGAGCGTTTTGTGTGTAGTCAACGGTGTGCGTGCATATAAGATTTGCCACTGTTTAGCGGGATTTTCACCGCAAAATGAAATCCGCTGCGGAATTGACGGTTGCAAAGAGTTGAAGATCAGTCGTTTTTCTTGGTCATCTCTTCTTTGAGTTTGACAAGGCTTTCGATCTCGTCAAGCAAAGTGTTGATATCTTTGAATTGACGGTGCACGGAAGCATAACGGACGTATGCCACTTCGTCGATGCTCTTGAGACCTTCCATAACCATATCGCCGAGCGCGGCTGAGGAAACTTCCTGATCGAGCGAATTGAGAACCTGACGTTGAATGTCCCCTACAAGTCTGTCGATCGACGACATGGAAATGGGGCGCTTTTCACAAGCCTTCATTATGCCGATTTTGATTTTGTTAAGGTCAAACGCTTGACGAGAGCCGTCTTTTTTGATGACCATAATCGGTGTGGATTCAACCGTTTCGTAAGTTGTGAAACGCTTTCCGCAAACGACGCATTCTCTGCGACGACGGATCGAAGTGCCGTCCTCGTTTTGTCTGGAATCAACGACTTTGCTTTCCATACTACCGCAATATATACATTTCATTTGGTTTTTACCTCGACGTTTAATGCAAATATTATATAATAAGAAATAAAAAAAGTAAACATTAATTTTGGAAAATATACAATATTTAGTGCTTAAAAGACACTTTTGGACACAATAAACGGCGTTTGCATGCAATAAGGCGGCAAACATGGAAGGGAAATGTTATTTGAGCGGAAAAATTGAGCGCGGTATTCTTTGAGAACTTAAGAAAAGATGACGGAGCGATTTGATTAAAATTGTTTACTCGGTTTTGAGAATCCAAACGCAGAATTTGCAAAAAAAACGTCGGAATAAAAGACGACGCGCGGAATATGATTTAATATGAATCAAAGACAATATTCCTTTGCAGAACTATCGCGAAAAAGCGTTATAAACGTTGCAGACGGCAAAGAACTCGGTAAAGCGTGCGATTTGATATTAAACAGTTGCGGAAGCGTATGCGGAATCGTCGTGCCGGGCAAAAAAAGCCTACTGAAAAGTATCACGAGCGCGGAAACGATATTTATCGGTTGGAATCGTATCGTAAAAATAGGAGCGGACGCGATTTTGGTGGAATTGGTGGGAAATTACGCCTCGACGATGAGCGAAGAAACACCGCCCGCACAAGAGCAAAACAAGGATATTCCCTACTAAATACTAGGGAAAACAAAGGCATTTTCTGCTAAACACTAGGGACAAAAAAAGCATTTCCTACTAAACACTAGGGACAACAAAGATATTTCATACTAAACACTAGAGACAACAAAGATATTCCCTACTAAACACTAGGGAAAACAAAGACAACGTTGACTGAAAACCGAGAAAAAAACGACAATATTTCTTATTGAAAACAAGAACGCAATAAAAACTACTTTTTCTAAAACCGAGAAACGAATCGATTTAATTCGGATATAAAAACTCGTTTGAAAAAACAAAATCTTGCGCAAGGAATATCTGCATAATTATGCAAAAGTTATATCAAAAATCCGCACAAAATATCAAAAAACGGTTGTAAAAAAGTTAAAAAACACGGTAAAAACCGTGTTTTTTAATTCAAATTGTATACGATTGTATAAACTGACTCGACGCTCGATAAAAGCAACTTCTTCTCTCCCACGATACGTTCGATGACGAACGTTCAAGGAGGAAAATTTGCGTTTTTACGACGAAGATTTCGACACTCGAAGAAACTTCAAACCATACGTTCTTTGATGCGTTTGATCGCCGACTTCTCCAGACGTGATACCTGCGCTTGAGAGATGCCGACGATTTTGCTGATTTCGATTTGCGTTTTGCCGTCGAAGTAACGAAGTTTGACAACTTGCATTTCTCTTTCGGGCACGTCCTTCAACGCCTCATACAAAGCAATCCTTTCCGTCCAGTTTTCACCGGTCTCTTTTTTGTCGGCGAGTTGGTCGATGAGTTCCTGCCCTTCGTCTGCATCGTTATACACCGGTTCGTAAAAAGAGACGGGTTCGCTCACGGCGTCGAGCGCACACGCAACCTGACGTAGAGGTACGCCGATCTCCTCGGCAATCTCCGTCATCGTGGGATCGTTGGCGTTGCACTTTGACAAGTCTTCTCTTGCCTTCAACGCCCTATACGCCGTGTCACGCATACTCCTCGATACCTTTATCGTGGTGCGGTCGCGGATTGCCCTTCTCATTTCGCCTATAATCATCGGAACGGCGTAGGTGGAGAATCTCACGTCGAGATTGACGTCGAAGTTGTCAAGGGCTTTGAGAAGCCCTACCATGCCAACCTGAAACAAATCGTCGGCACTTTCGGACGACTTTGAAAATCTGCCCACGCAAGAAAGGACGAGTCGCATATTGGCACGCAGAAACAAATCTCGCGCGTCTGAATCTCCCTGCTTGATTTTCAAAAGCAGTTGATCGCAATCTTTTGCGCTTATCTTGGGTAACGCGGCGGTGTCTATGCCGCAAATCTGAACTTTGCCCATACAAGCCTCCTTTGAGTATGTAAGCCTGTAGGGGCAAATTAAACCGATTAGATATGCGATTTTGTGATTATCCGAGTTTGAGCATATCCTTTTTGAGATTGTCTACGATTTTCTTTTCAAGCCTCGATATGTAGGATTGAGATATGCCCATCATATCGGCGATTTCCTTTTGAGTCATCTCGTCTTTGCCGTAAAGTCCGAATCGCAACTCTAATATCTGTCTTTCCCTTTTAGGAAGTTTGTCAAACGTATCTTTGAGAATTTTCTTCTCGTCGGACGCTTCGACACGATTGTAAACGGCGTCTGCGTCCGTGCCTATTATGTCGCAAAGTAGAAGCATATTCCCCTCCCAATCGACGTTTAGAGGCTCGTCGAGAGAGACTTCGGCACGCTGTTTGCCCGTCTTTCGCAAATGCATGAGGATTTCGTTTTCTATGCACCGTGAGGCGAACGTGGCAAGTTTTATGTTCTTGTCGGGATTGTAACTCCCCACAGCCTTGATAAGCCCGATAGTGCCGATTGAAACGAGGTCGTCCATATCCACTCCCGTATTGTCGAAACGCTTGGCTATGTACACCACGAGGCGCAAATTGTGCTCGATGAGCGACAGTCTTGCTTCTTCGTCGCCTGCAAGATACTTCCTGACCGTTTGCGCCTCTTCGTCGGGAGTCAGCGGCGACGGGAGCGAATTGCCCTGCGATATGTAGTTGACAAACGACTTTTCTTTGAGACCGAGTTTTTCAAGCAGCCTTTGAAACAACGCTTTGATTTTGCCTTTCATATATTTTCTCCGTTATTTTCGTTTTTATTTACGCAAACGAAAATTTGTCGTTTGCGTGCGGATCGTTACGTCGTAAAATTTAATTTAATGCGGTTAGAACATCGAATTTTGTAAGACTACGTCGTAATCTCCGAACACTTGGTCGCTGAGCGCGCCGAGTGCGTGTTCGGTTTTTTGTCCGACTTTTACGCTCTCGAAAGAGACGAGCGGCATACACTTTTGCCCACTAACCGTTGAGGCGTTTACATAGCCTTCGACGCTCAATTTGCCTATCTTTTCGCAAGCGGACTTCGAGAGTATGATGACGGGCAAGCCGCTGTAATCGTCAACGAGCAGATTGCCGCTGTCGCACAAACCTTTCAGTTTGATTTCTTCGCCGCCTACCCTCAAAACGACTTCTCTTACGTCTTTGCCGCTCGCGCTTCTCTTCTTTGCAATTACGAGCGCACAGACGAGGCATAAAAAGCAAGCAAGCGCAACGATGCCGAGTACGGCGCGCGACTTGACGTCGATGCGTACAACGTACGATAAGCCGTAGACTATTCCGCCGACGAAATAGGTTACGAGACAAAAGCACGCAAGAGTTTTGAGATAGTCGACGAATTTGCTTTTGAAATCTTTGCCGTCGCATTTCGAGAGAATAGAAACGAGAAAAGGCGCAAGCAAAACTTTGACGAGGATTTGTCCCCATTTCGGAGCAATCGCATACGCCGTTGCAACTGCTGCGCCTACTGCCGCACTCAAAAACAGACGAAATTTGCCAACGCGCTTTCGCCTTATGACGAGGGTTGACAAACCTATAAACAAATCCACGGCTAGATTGTTGAATATAACGAGTTCTATATACACGCTCACGACGATATGATAAGCCGTGGAATATGAAAATTCTTTCCTTTAATGTCGTTTGTAAAATGAAAAAATCCTCGTAAAGCACGAGGATTTTTGTCGAATTAAGACGATTTTTGCCGCTAAAATTATAAGCGCATATCGTTGTCGCTTTGCAAATTAAGTGGGTTAGATTGCCCGAATTTGCAATATGTCATCACTCAAGCGTGATTAGTCTCTGTCTCTTTTCAATCTGCGAAGGAATGCGGGCACTTGCTTTTTGGTGACGTCGATTCTCGAAGATTGAATTTCACTCTCCTGCATGGGTGCGGGTTGAAGAGCAGGCTCTACCTGAGGTTGAACGACGGGTTGTACGGGTTGAGGAGTTGCAACCGGTCGTTGCATTTGTCCGAAAACGGGTCTGTTGGCAAAGATATCCTGATTGAACACGGGTTGTTCGGGCTGAGGTTGCTGTTCCTCTTCCTTCTCTTCATCGGTGCTTGCCGCTGCCTGAGAAAGCGCGGTTGCGAAAGATTTGGGAGGTTGCGGCGCGCTGCTTCTTGCAGGTGCAAGGTTTCTGTCAACGAATCCCGTTGCGATGATGGTGATTTCGATATCCTTCTTGTCGGGAACGAACGCCGTGCCGAGAATGATGTTTGCGCTCGGATCGACGACTTGTTTGACGATGTCGCAAGCCTCGGTGACTTCGCCCAAAAGCATATCGTCGCCACCGGTGATGTTGACGATGATGCCCGTTGCGCCCTCGATGTCCGTTTCAAGAAGAGGACTGAACACTGCGCCACGGACCGCTTCGATGACTCTCTTTTCGCCTTTGCCGTAGCCGATGCCCATATGCGCAAGACCTTTGTTGGAAAGAATCGTGCGGACGTCTGCAAAGTCGAGGTTGATAAGTTCCGGATTTGCGATGACGTCGCTCACGCCCTGTACGCCTTGGCGCAACACGTCGTCTGCGATTTCAAAAGCGCGTTTGAAGGAAATGTTTTTGTCAAGAACTTCGATGAGTTTTTGGTTGGGGATAACGAGGAGCGTATCCACGAAGTTTTTGAGGTTCTTGATGCCCTCTTCGGCGTTTTTCATACGTTGAGCACCCTCGAAGTTGAAGGGCTTGGTGACGACTGCGACGGTGAGAATATTCATTGATTTTGCAATCTCTGCGATGACCGGCGCTGCACCCGTACCCGTGCCTCCGCCCATACCTGCGGTGATGAACAAAAGGTCAATGTCTTTGAGTGCGGCTTTGATGCGCTCGCGAGATTCCTCTGCCGCCTTTCTGCCGATTTCGGGATCGGAGCCTGCGCCCAATCCGCCCGTCATATTCGCGCCGAGTTGAATTTTGCAATGCGGAGGAACGAGAGACATGTTGAGTGCCTGCATATCCGTGTTCATAACCACGAAACTCGCGCTCTTGATGCCCGCTCTTATCATGTTGTTGACGGCGTTGTTTCCGCCACCGCCCACACCGACTACGACGATATTCGCCTTGCCGGGTTTCTTTTGAGAAACGGGTTGATACGCCTCGTGTGATTCTTCGGGTTGAGTCTCCTCAACCGGCTCTTCGACCACTTCTTCTTGCACGGCTTCTTCTTCCTCGGAAGAAGTTTCATCGCTCGGTGTCCAACCGAATTTTTCAAAATCTATCATTTTTTACCTCCGTTGAATAACTTTTTTATAAACGCTCCGAAATCGAATCTCGAAAGATTGTCCGCCATGACCAAAAGCGACGCTTTTGAACTGTCTTGGGGCTTGACGAAGCCCGGAAGTTTCGGAGTGATGATTTCAATGTTTTTGCCAAGTTGCTCGCTAAGATACTTCTTTGCGCCTCTCATCGACGCTACGCCCTCGCCAGTGAGATAGACAGACATATACGAGGGGGCGTCCTCTTCGATATCCTTGAGGATATCGCCCAAAATATCCGCAAATACGTCAAGGCGATTCTTTGCGATTTCGCAGGCGTCCTGAGCGTATACGGCGTTTTCTCCGTCGCTGACGAGCACTGCCTCGTCGCTGTAGTTGAGGTTGAGGTCCACGAGGCGTTTTGCCTCTTCCGCCATCTCGAACGGCACGTCAAGCGCTTCGAATATGTCAGCACAAATGTGCGCTCCGCCCATGGAGAACGACTTCATATCCAATATGCCGTCGCCCTTGGCTATGCATACCGACGAGGACAAGTAGCCGATGTCAATGAGCATGTATACGTTGTCGCGCTGTTCCTTCTCAAGAAGCGCCATGCACTCCGCCCAACAAGTCGCGACGTATCTGACGTCGGTGAAACCAAGCTCGCTCGCTACGGCGTCGAACATCTCGACGAAACTCTTTTCGCAAAGCATGTAACTCACGCACGCTTCGACCGTGGTCGCTTCCATATCGCGAACGTCGCTGTAAATTTTGTCCTTGTCGTCAAGTGCGAAATAAATGGCGGACGTGTTGATGGTCAGATATTTGCTCTGATCGAAATCGTCGCCCTTTTTGAGAAGATAAGATATATCGTCGTCGATGACTCTGCGTTGTCTGTCAAGTCGCACCGAGACTTCTTTGGTCACTACCGTGACGAACTCGGCAGGCACGCCGATGAAAAGTCGTTTGGTGCGGGAATCGGCGTTCTTCATCGCTTCGAGCAAGACTTCCTTGGCAATCTGCACCGTTTCGCTCTTGTCGAACCACTCGCCGTTTTCATAACCCTGGTGTTGCTTTTCGACGACAGACTTAATGCCGAAAACGCTCTGCGCCCTCTTTGAACCTACGATTGCGCTCACAAGGCGAGAGTTGACGTCCAATACGGCTATGTCTTTTGTGAAAATCGAACCCATATTCTTCCTCGTTATTTTGTAAAAAACACGCTAACGCGCGCATTATTTATAGTATTATTATATATAAAATACTTATCGTGTCAACGGATTTTTATCAAAAAAAATTGCCGAGAACGCATTTTTTGTCGAAAAACGCCCTTTTATCGTCAATCGGGCGTACTTTATCTGCCTTTTGGGTGTGCTTCATCGGTTTTTCAATCACGCGACGCATGCAGTGAATACAATTCGGCGCATCGAATATCGGGTATGCGTTCGGTTGAGAACTGCTTGCCACGGGGCGTGCTTCATCGGTTTTTCAAGCACGCGACGCATGCGGTGAATACAATT